>JAZRMZ010000148.1:0-5468 GCA_045647905.1 Clostridia bacterium | reverse complement strand
CCAAACGGTTTCAACATAAACTATGAATGTGGTTCAACACATATGGAAAACCTTTGCAAGCTGGTGAAGGACAATAATCTTGATATTGGCTTTGCCTTTGACGGCGATGCGGACAGATGTCTTGCTGTTGATGAGAAGGGTAATATTTTGACAGGTGACCATATTATGTACTTTTGCGGTAAATATATGAAGGCTAACGGTCTTTTGAAAGAAAATACGGTGGTTACAACAGTTATGTCAAACTTCGGGCTTTACAAAGCCTTTGACGAAGCAGGAATAAATTATATTAAGACCGATGTGGGCGACAAATATGTTTATGAAGCAATGCAGGCAAATGATTACCGTCTTGGCGGTGAGGAATCGGGTCATATTATTTTTTCCAAGTTTGCATCAACGGGTGATGGTTTGATTACGGCGCTGAAAATAATGGAAGTTATGCTGGAAAGCAAACAGACGGCATCAAAGCTGTGTGAAGGTTTTGAAAGATTCCCGCAGCTGCTTGTCAATGTCCGTGTCAGCGACAAGGAAGCAACCCTTGGCGACCCTGATGTTAAGGCTGCTGTTGCGGCAGTGGAAGAAGCTCTTGGTGGCGATGGCAGAATTCTTTGCCGAAAGAGTGGAACAGAGCCTCTTATCCGTGTTATGGTTGAAGCAAAGGGAGAGGCGATTTGTGAGACAATGGCACATCGGGTTGTTGATGTGATAAAGGCAAAAGGTTATGAGCTGAATTAAAGTTGTATAAAAATCGGTTTGTTAACAAATGTTGGGGTTTTAATGAAAAGATTCTTCGCAAAGGTCATCCTGAGTGTTTTCGCCCAACATTTGTTACATAACCTAAAAATCAAGACAGCATCCGCAACGGATGCTGTCTTGATTTTTCAGATATTCTTTGATTTTTCTTCAAGCATTTTGTATTCCGGAGTTTTCCATTTTCCCGTTGCAAAAATTATTACTGCAAAAATCACTTCTGTTATATAAGCGGCCGACATGGCGGCGTATATGCCGTAAATCTTTATATCGTACGCAAAACTGCCAAAGAAGATATATGCAAAGATAATAAAGGCAACTGCATATATCAGAGTTGAAACAAGCAGAAGCGCTCCTGAGCCGATGGCACGGAAGATTCCGTGGAAAAGATTATTGAAAACATTGAAGGTTATGAGCGGCAGTAAAAACCTTATGATATTTACGCTGACCTTGATGCTTTGGGAATCTTTTTGTGGGTCAAGGAAGAGCAAGGAAAAGTCCTCGGCAAAAATCACAAAGAAAACCATAACAACACCAAAGATAATAAGGCTTTGTGTTATACCGGTTTTTATGCCCTGTCTGAGCTTGTCCACCCGTCCTGCACCCATTGCCTGTGCAACAAGGGTTGTGTTTGCCTTGCTTGAATTCTGATAGGTTTCGCATATCAGCGTTTTTGCTTTGTTTGCAATTTCGTATCCTGAAATGGCGGCGGTTGCACAGGTGTTTACCAGGGGCGCAACAATTGCCCCGCAGGCGTACATGGCAATTTGCTGAAACATTGTGGGAAACCCGAAGGAGCATGAATGTTTGATTTCGTTTTTGGTTATAATGAAGCCCTTGTGGGATATGCCCCAGCTTTTGAAGAGTCGGACAAAAACAATGAGGTAATATACTGAGGAAAGAATGGTTGCAATAACTGTTGAAAATGCACAGTATTCAATTCCTTTTTTCATAACAACAAGAAAAATATAGTTTCCTGCAATGTTCAGTATTCCGGTTATAATTGAAGTTATAAGTGGCATTGCGGTGAGCCCCAGAGCATTTGCGATATAAGTAAACCCCCAGCTTAGCTGAAAGAAAACAAGCCCGGAAATATATGTGCAGAAATACAGCTTTGCATCGGAATAAACCTCGCTCCCCACGTTCAACAAAGCAAAAATTCTATCGCAGAAAAAAACACAGAATGTTGAAATCCCAAAAGCAATCAAGCTGGAGAGCAAAAGATTGAACTTGATTATTCCAAGCATTCTTTTGCGTTCATTCTGACCGAATAAAACGGATATGTATATTCCGATACCCGTAAGGTATCCCCAGAAAACAGCTTCAATGGCGGTTACAAACTGCGAACTTACGGCGGTTGCGGCAAAGGCTGTGCTTCCTATGAAATTTCCTATCATGATGGAGTTTACAAAGTTGTAGGACTGGGCAAGCAATGCTGAAAAGATTAGAGGCAATGCGTAAAAAAAGTAATTCTTCCGCATATTCCCCTCGTAAAGTTTTTTTGGTTTGGTCATATACAGCACCTCTGATGTTGACAAAAATGATAATATGAGTATAATATAGAAGAAAGAAAAAATCAACAATGACGATTTTTTTTAGAAATAATCAACAATAATCAAGAGGATGTGGTTGGATGTTTCAGCAGGAACGCATGGACCGTATAATGCAAATACTAAGAAAGTATCATTATGTAACGGTAGATTATCTTGTGGAGGAGATACGATACAGTCCTGCAAGTATAAGACGTGATATTGCTCTCCTTGCAAAGCAGGGGTTTGTTACCCGAAGCTATGGCGGTGTGAGCATAAACGACAGCAACGAGTCGCCTTTCCGTTTCCGTCAGCACAGCATGAAAGTTGCCAAAAACCATATTGCGGAGCAGGCGGCAGGTCTGGTTGAGGATAACAGCACGGTGTTTATCGACGGTTCAACAAGCGCTCAGTATATGGGGCATTATCTTGTTAACAAAAAGGGACTTACTGTTGTTACAAACAATATGACTCTTGCTTCATATCTTCGTGAAAACGGCATAAATACATACTGTACAGGGGGATTTGTGAATGAAATTCCCGGTATACTTGTGGGAGATATAACAAATGATACCTTTTCACGTTTTCATGCGGATATAATGTTTTTTTCGACCTTTGCCTTTGATAAGGGATATATTTATGAAAATGATGAAAACTATTACAGTCATCACAAAATTATGATTAAAAATTCAGATAAGCGTGTTTTCCTGTGCGGTAGTGATAAAATTTCAAAAAAGCATAAGCTTATAGTCTGCAATCTTGAAAGTATAGATTATTTCATAAGTGATGTGGACGTTGATGATGAAACAAAAAAGGCATATGAAAATACTGAATTTATTTGCAGTGAAAAATAAAATGAGAGGGATAATATATGATAAACACAGATGAAAATCAGGCAAGACCCCGTGCAGTGCTTTGTGCTGTTGATACAGGCGAGTTTGACATGGACTATTCAATGGAGGAACTTGAAAATCTTGTTGATACGGCAGGCGCAGATACCGTTGCACATTTTGTACAAAAAACATCACGTTTTGAGCCTGCAACCTGTATTGGGACGGGAAAGCTGGCTGAACTTGCAGAATTTTGCAAAAACAATGAGATTGATATGGTTATTTTTAATCATGAACTAACCGCTTCCCAGATGCGAAACATTGAGGACGTGACCGATGTTGATGTTATTGACAGAACAACCCTGATTCTTGATATTTTTGCCCAGCGTGCAAGGTCGGCTGAAGGTCGTTTGCAGGTTGAGCTTGCTCAGCTCAAATACAGATTGCCGAGGCTTGGGGGAATGGGAAGAATTCTGTCACGTCAGGGCGGCGGAATAGGCTCAAGGGGTCCCGGTGAAGCAAAGCTTGAAACAGATAAGCGATACATTAGAGGTAGGATTCAAAAGCTGGAAGGACAATTGAAGGAACTGACAAAACGCCGTGAATATGCTCATGCAAGGCGGCGCAAGGACGGAGTGATTACCGTTGCAATTGTGGGTTATACAAACGTTGGAAAGTCAACACTTCTCAATGCCCTGACCGAGGCAGGTGTTCTTGCTGAAAATATGCTTTTTGCAACCCTCGACCCCACATCAAGGGCTTTGGAGCTTCCTGACGGGAGAACGGTGATGCTGATTGATACGGTGGGACTTGTGAGCAGACTTCCTCATAATCTTGTTGAAGCATTCAAGTCAACCCTTGAGGAAGCAATTAATGCAGATTTGATTTTGAATGTTTGTGACATTTCATCAAGTGAAGTGGATGAGCAGATAAAGATAACCCGTGATTTGATTGCCGAATTGGGCGGTGAGGCAATTCCCATGCTGACAGTTGCCAACAAATGTGATGTTCTTGGCGAGGAAACTGTTGTTATGGGCGAGAAAACGGTGTTTATTTCCGCAAAGACGGGATATGGCTTTGATAAATTGCTGAACGCCATCGCTGAAGCTTTGACGCCAACCGTAAAGCGGATGAGTCTTATGATTCCGTATTCCGATGCAGGCTTGCTGAATCTGATTCGTCAAAAGGGTAAGGTCTTTGACGAAAAATATGAGGGCGAGGGTATTCTTGCGGATGCACTTGTTGATATAACTATTATGGATAAGGTTGAAAAGTATGTTGTTTAAAGGTTTTTGAAAAATGTTGGGGCAAAAGATTCTTCGCCGTGGGCTCAGAATGACAATAATGTTTGCAGAGCAAATTAATACGTCACTCTGAGCGCAGTCGAAGGGGGCTTTCGGTAAGTCGGTCAACCCCGACATCTGTCACATAACCTGTTTATAAGAGGCGGATGCCTCTTTTTTTTTGTTCTATTTCCGGACAAAGGTTCATATAGATAAATTAAATCTTTAAGAAAAGAGGTAAAATGAATGAACACAAGATACAATGAAATCCTGAATTATTTACCGGCACATTTGAAAGTAATTCTTGAAAAAACGGTTGAAAGAGTTGGCGATGACCTGCTTGAAATTCGTGTGAGGTGCGGATTGCCGCTTATTATTGTCACTTCAAACGGATGTTTTGCGGTGATGGAGGATGGGTCTGTTTCGCCTGCCGTTGGTGGTGCGTACATAGTGAATGAGAGTGATTTGCGACAAATTTTTCATGCAATTTGTGAGAATTCGGTATATGCTTATACTGATGATATAAAGCAGGGCTTTATTACTGTTAAAGGTGGTCATCGTATTGGCTTTTCGGGACGGACGGTGACGGACGGAAGCAGAATTGAGAACTTTCGGGAAATCAGCTCCATGAACATAAGAATCGCAAGGGAAGTTATCGGTGCGGCAAATTATATAATTGACAAGGTGATGCATCCTGCGGGAGTTGTGAATACGCTGATTGTTTCGCCGCCTATGCAGGGGAAGACCACCGTTCTCAGGGATATGGCACGGCAAATATCGGACAAAGGTATTAAAACGGCACTGGTGGATGACCGTGGTGAACTTGCAGCTTTGTTCAGAGGTGTTCCGCAGAATGATATTGGTGTTCAGACGGATGTTATTGAAAATGCTCCAAAGGGTCAGGCGGTTACAATGATGCTCAGGACAATGTCGCCTCAGCTGATTGTTACCGATGAAATTTCAACAAAGGAGGATGCACAGGCACTTTTGCAATGCTTCGGTACAGGTGTTTCGGTTATTGCAAGTGCTCATGGCAGTTCTGCTCAGGAAGTAATGTGCAGGGAGAACTTGAAACCCAT
>JAZRMZ010000147.1:0-38478 GCA_045647905.1 Clostridia bacterium | reverse complement strand
ACCAACACGACCATTGGTTTTGTCAATCATATCCGCCTCAAACTTCAAAACCTCTGAAGTCGGCACCAATACCGAAATTTTAACATTTTCCGCATAATCCGTATTACTCACAACATATCCTTTTCCAAGTGCCTCGCTCTGGATTTTTCCCAGAAGTGAATAATCACATTCCACCGTCACCTCACAGCACAGGGTCATTGTAACAGGTTCAGCCGCCTCAACACCCACCTTTGCAGATTTTGAATATGCGTGAACAAGACCTCCCGTACCCAGAAGAATTCCGCCAAAATACCTTGTGACCACAACAATAAGATTGCTGAGTCCCTCTTTTTTTATCATATCCAGAACAGGCACCCCCGCCGTGCCCGCAGGCTCGCCATCGTCGCTGTATCTCTGAATATTGTTTTCTTCAAGGACATATGCATAAACATGATGCTTTGCATCCCAGTATTTCTTTTTTATCTCCTCAAGGAAGGCAACAGCCTCCTCCTCGGTTTCAACGGGCTTCACATCCGCAATGAATCTTGACCGTTTTTCAACAATCTCGTCCGTTGCAATATGCTTCACCGTTCTGTAACATTCTTTCATTACCGTTTTTCTCCTTTGTTTTTCAACAATATCCGATATAATTTGGTTTATAAAACAGCTAAATCAAATTCGCCGAAAGGGTGTGAAAGCACATTTAGCTGTCGCAGGCAATTCAGCTTCACTTGTACAATTTTTCATCCACGGGCAGGCAATCCGCCAAAAGCTCTCCACCCTTGTTGTTGGTGTAAATCAGCTCAATAACCTCTTTCATTTTTCTTGCACGGCACAGCTGCACAGGGGCGTTGCCCACTTTTCCGTCCTTGATGCATCCAAAATATCTGAAAGGAGCTTCAAACTTGGGGAACTTTTCCGACACATCCGCAAGTTTGTCGTCAAACCAGTATAAATACCGCTTTTCCTCGGTGCCGTCCTTGTGTATTATTGTTCTTTCCACCTTGTAATCCGTAAGACGGTCAGGAGTATCAAGCATTTCCTCAACACAATGAAGATAAGTGTTTCTGTCCTGCCCCACTCCGATCAAAAGCACATATCCGTCAGCCTCATAAAGCTTTCCGTAGCACCCGTCTGGATTTGCAGGAGTGTCTGCAATTTCTTCATTCTTCACAAATTCCCGTGCCTTTTCCGCGTCCCCAAACACCGCCATTGAGTGGGTTGGATGAAGAGTCCGCAAAGCATCGGGGTGTGCCGCCGCAAGACGGGGCAACACTCCAATACAACTCTCTGCCTTTCTCAAATCATAAACATCTCTGTTCCAAGTGTGGGTGGGTACACACAAAAGTCCGCCGTCCACGGTAAAATATTCAATCATTGCCTCAAGAAGCCTTTCGCCGCCGCCGTCAATTTCCCCCACCGCTTTGAGGGATGTGTGCACGGTAACAATCTTTCCCCTTGCCTCGCTGAATTGTTCAAGTTGCTTCAATATTTCGCCTTTTGTTATCATAATAAGTTCTCCAAAATTTAATTATTACTTTTGTTTCCTGAATCGCCGAAGCTGTCGCCGCAAAGCATACCAACACAGAACTGTATTTCAGTTCAACAAAATGTATTGTCAAAGGCATCATAAACAATAACAGCCCCGTAATTCTGTTCATACTCGTATGGAGGTATGTCAGCTTTCTCCGACAAACAAGTCCCCATATAATATTTCCAATTTTTATAATTGCAATTACAGTAATCCATATCCATAACCATATTGGAATATGCAATATCGGTAATATTTTAACCAAAGACACCGCCACAAATATAAGGTCAGCAACAGTATCAAAGCCTGACCCGAATTCAGTTGCAGTATTGGTCCATCTTGCAACAGCTCCGTCAATCATATCACTGATTCCACAGAGGAGATAAAGCACACAAAACCAAATGGAAAACACAGAAAAAAGCATCATCAGAATACTACACAAAATTCGGTAGCCCGTTATCATATTTGCAATATACTTCTTCATCTTTATTTTTTATTCTTTACAACCTGTGAAAGCAACCTTAACATACTCCGAAAAATTTTTTATCCTTTCCCACACATCATCAATATCATGTTGAGTCAGTATTTCATCACTTTTTTGCTTATTGCAGCAAAAAAACGCCTCATTACCCCGGCTCATATCAGATAGTACCGCTTTCATATATAATCATTGCCTTTCTGCTTCACTAAGCTTTGTTAATTTTATTCTACCACACATCACCAACAGATGCAATAACTTTTTCAAAGCATAAGCCGAACCGCAACAATGCTCATAATCATTCCAACAACGTCCGCCGTCAACGCCGCTTTTGCCGTATGTCTGACGGATTTTATGCCAACAGCCCCAAAATAAACCGCAATGGTATAAAAGGTCGTTTCCGTTGACCCCATCATAACCGACGCAATCTTTCCGGCAAGGGAATCAGGCCCGCAGTTTTTGAAAATATCATTCACAATCGCAATTGAACCGCTTCCCGAAACAGGTCTGAGCATGGCAAGGGGCAGAACATCCGCAGGGACATCGAAAAAGTCCGTTATGGGTGAAATCAGATTGGCAAACATATCCAAAGCCCCCGAAGCCCTGAGCATATAAATTCCAACAATCAATCCCACAAGAGGCGCAACGATGCGAAAAGTGCTTTCAAGACCCGACTTTGCACCTTCAACAAAGCTGTCATAAACATTAATGCGTCTGAATAAGCCAAAAAAAACAATCCCGCAAATCATAAGAGGAACAGCAAAAACCGACACCGCCCGAATCACATCAGCTTCCTCCTTTTTTCAAGAATCTTTGCAGCAAAAACACCCATGCAAACGGCACAAATACTGCAAACCCATACAGGGAAAATAATTTCGGAGGGATTCTGCGAACCGAACATCTGTCTGAGGGCAATAACCGTTGAGGGAATCAATTGAATTGAGGCGGTATTAATCACCACAAACATACACATCTCGTTGCTGGCTGTTGTTCGGTGTCCGTTTTCCCTGTCCAGCTCCTTCATTGCGGCAATTCCCAAAGGAGTTGCCGCATTGCCCATTCCCAGAAGATTTGCAACCATATTCAAAACAATTGCATTCATGGCAGGTGAGTCCTTTTTTATTTTTGGGAACAGCAGCCTTGTGACAGGTCTGAGCAGTTTTGCAAAAATTTTTGTCAACCCCGAATTTTCGGCAATTTTCGCAAGCCCCGACCAAAAACACATAACACCAAGAAGCCCCACACACATCTCAACCGCCGCACCTGCGCCGTCCATTGCCGCCGCCGTAACAGCCTCCAGCTTGCCCGAAAACAACCCCACAACAATTGAAACAAGAATCATTCCACTCCATATGTAATTAAGCACCAAACCACCCTTTGATTTTTTATATATAAATCTATATTCCACTTGTCTCTGCAAAATTACAACTCCGCACCAAACACCCTATAACGCAAAAATGTTCTGTTTAAAAGATTCTTCGCTAATCGCTCAGAATGACTCCAACAAGCAACAATGGGTCATCAGGAGCATAGCGAAGGATCTCTTTTGAGTGTTTTACCCCCACATTTGTTGCAAATTCCAACAAAAAAACTGTTACAAACAAATAATCCGTCTGCAACAGTTTTTCGTAATTCATTTATTCACAAGCAATTTCCGCAATTTTCATTGGGTCGGAAACAATAACATCCGCACCTGCATTTTTCAGCTCCTCTTCATCACGGAATCCCCAAAGAACACCGATTGAATAAAGCTCTGCGTTTTTTGCGGTCTGAATATCGGTTGCCGTATCACCTATGTACAGACATTCCGATTTTTCAACCCCAAACTCCTCAATAATTTCAAGAACAGATTCCGGGTCGGGTTTCAGAGCCTTTCCGGGTCTTGCACCAAGACACAAATCAATCAAGCCTGCCTCAAACAGCCCATCCGAAACCTTTTTTGCAGTTACATCATCCTTGTTTGAAATAATCGCCCTTTTGATTCCCTCTGCCTTCAGTTTTTTCAGCATGGGAATAATTCCGTCATAAGCCCGTGTCAGATACATAAAATCATTGTCATATTTATTCATATACCACTTGTGAATTTCATCAACATTTTCGGGTTTTGCTCCATGAAAGTCCAGCATTCTCTCAATGAGAACCCTTGAGCCATTGCCCACGAGAGTTTTGTAATTTTCTGTTGGGATTGATTCAAGCCCAAAATTTTCAAGGGTTGTGTTTCCAAAATATGCAATGGTATCAAGGGTGTTAACCAAAGTACCGTCCATATCAAAAATACAAAGTTTAATCATTTTATTTTCAACTCCTTTCAGCTTTCGCTCCGCACAAAAGCCTTCAAATCCCTTCGCTCCCTGAGGATGACCCATTCCACGTCACCCTGAGCGTAGTCGAAGGGTCTAAAAACATCAAAACTCAAAGCTTTGCAACGCAAAGCCACCGCAACGTGCCGTTTGCGGCACATATCAAATCCGAACAAAGCGAGGATATATCACATTCGCAATGCGAATATATCACACGCCATCAGGCGTATTTCACTTTTGCATACAAAGTATTTGTATGCAAAAATAATGGCGGTTCCTGTTTCAGAACCGCCATAATTTGTGAATGTTAAAACTACACAAGCTCCAGAATTGCCATCTCAGCAGCGTCACCGCGTCTGGGACCAATCTTCATAATTCTTGTATAACCACCGTTACGCTCAGCGTACTTGGGTGCGATCTCAGCGAACAACTTTGTAACAACATCCTCTTTTGTGATGAACTCAAGAGCCTGACGTCTTGTATGAAGTGTGTTCTTTTTGCCGAGAGTAATCATTTTTTCAGCCAACTTCTGAACTTCCTTAGCTCTGGTAGTTGTTGTTTCAATTCTACCTGCTTCGAGGAAAGAAGTTGTCATGCTTCTTAACATTGCAATTCTCTGATCAGTGGGTCTACCCAACTTTCTCTGGTGTGCCATACTATCACCTCTTTCAATAAAATGCTTCAACCAAAGGCAAAGCCCTCGGAGAAATTAATCTTCGTTTGTTGTAAGAGCAAGTCCCATGCTGTCAAGCTTTGCGATAACCTCTTCAAGCGACTTGCGACCGAGGTTTCTCACCTTCATCATGTCGTTTTCGCTGCGGTTTGTCAAATCCTGAACGGTATTGATACCGGCTCTCTTCAAACAGTTGTAAGAACGCACCGAAAGATCCAATTCTTCGATTGTTGTCTCTAAAACCTTTTCCTTCTTGCTTTCTTCCTTTTCAATCATGATTTCTGCATTCTTAGCGCTTTCAGACAAATCTATGAAAAGATTCAAATGCTCATTGAGTATCTTCGCGCCCAAGCTGACTGCATCGGGGGGATTGATTGTTCCATCAGTCCAAACCTCAAGTATCAGCTTGTCAAAGTCTGTTATCTGTCCGACTCTTGTGTTGTCAACAGTATAATTCACCTTCATAACAGGTGTATAAATGGAGTCAACCGGAATCACACCGATAACAGGCTGAAGAAGCTGTTTGTTTCTGTCGGCAGAAACGTAACCTCTACCTCTGTCGATAACAATTTCCATGAACAATTTTGCATCTTCATTCAATGTTGCAATGTGCAAATCGCCGTTGATGATTTCAACATCAGAATCGCACTTAATATCACGGGCACAAATTTCGCCTGCACCCTCGTGATTGATGTAAATGGTCTTGGGACCATCTGAATGAAGTTTAATTGCCAGCTTCTTTATGTTAAGGATAATTTCTGTAACATCCTCAGTAACACCGGGAACTGTGGAAAATTCATGAAGAATACCGTCAATCTTGACAGAATTCACAGCAACACCCGGAAGTGATGAAAGCAGAATTCTTCTGAGCGAGTTACCCAAAGTTGTGCCATAGCCTCTTTCAAGGGGTTCAACAACAAACTTGCCGTAACTATTGTCGTCCGAAACATGAACACATTCAACTCTTGGTTTTTCAATTTCTATCATATTTAGCCCTCCTACTCAACTTCTTTAACACAGGGATGTGTATCCCGCAAGGAAACATCCTTGCTTCACTTTCCGAACAGGCACAAAAGCCGTGTTCATCAGGGCTGTGCAAATATTCTGATACTGCCGCAAAATGCGGCACGCCGTCAGATGCAATTTATTATTTGCTGTAATACTCAACAATCAAGTGTTCTTCGATGGGGAGATCAATATCTTCTCTGTCAGCAAAAGCAACAACTTTTCCTTCGAGAGTGTCCTTGTTCATATCAAGCCACTTGGGAACAATTCTTGATTCTGTTGATGCAACAACTGCATCAAACTTTGCGCTTGAACGGCTTGTTTCGCAAACAGTGATAACATCGCCAACCTTAACAAGGTATGAAGGAATGTTAACCTTTTTGCCATTTACCAAAAAGTGTGCGTGAGAAACAAGCTGTCTTGCTTCGGGTCTTGAAACAGCCAGACCGAGTCTGTAAACAACGTTATCAAGACGTCTTTCAATCAATGAAAGCAAGTTTTCACCTGTAACACCTGTCATTTTGTTAGCCAATTCAAAGTAATGAGCGAACTGACCTTCCAAAATGCCATAAGCACGTCTAACCTTCTGCTTTTCTCTGAGCTGTGTACCATACTCAGAAAGCTTTCTTCTGCCCTGGCCATGCTGACCGGGAGCATATGCTCTTCTTGCAACAGCGCACTTGTCAGTGAAACATCTGTCGCCTTTGAGGAACAATTTTGTACCTTCACGTCTGCAGATTCTGCAAACGGATTCTGTATATCTTGCCATTCTATTTCACCTCCTGAAATTACACTCTTCTTCTCTTGGGGGGTCTGCAACCGTTGTGAGGAATGGGTGTAACATCCTTAATCATATTAACTTCAAGACCTGCAACCTGAAGCGCACGAATAGCTGCTTCTCTGCCGCTTCCGGGGCCTTTTACGTATACTTCAACAAATTTGAGACCGTGTTCCATAGCTGCCTTTGCAGCTGTTTCTGCTGCCATCTGAGCAGCAAAAGGAGTGCTCTTCTTTGAACCTCTGAATCCCAAACCACCTGCTGATGCCCATGAAATTGCGTTTCCTGCAACGTCAGTGATGGTAACGATTGTATTGTTAAAGGTTGACTTGATATGAGCCGCACCACGTTCAATATTTTTCTTTTCTCTACGACGTCTGGTCTTCTTGACTGCCTTTGCCATAGTAACTTTCACCTCCTGAATTTAAGGGAGCTTCACGCACAAGCGTAAAGACTTTCGATAAACTTATTATTTCTTCTTGTTGGCCATAGTTTTTCTGGGGCCTTTTCTTGTTCTTGCATTTGTCTTTGAACGCTGTCCTCTGACAGGAAGGTTTTTCCTGTGGCGAAGACCTCTGTAACAGTTGATTTCAATGAGACGCTTGATATCAAGAGCAATATCACGACGGAGATCACCTTCAACATTATAGTTGTCGATCTCTGCTCTGAGCGTTGAAACTTCATCTTCTGTAAGATCGCGAACTCTTGTGTCAGGATTAATTCCTGTTGCAGCCAGAATCTTCTTTGATGTGGAAAGACCTATACCGAAAATATAGGTAAGTCCGATTTCAACTCTCTTCTCATTTGGTAAGTCAACACCTGCAATACGTGCCATACTTTCATTCACCTCCGAATAATTTTTCTTTTTGAAAAGTGTGTAATGCGGAGCAGAATTTCACTTATCACGAAGTGCTTCTTCGCTTTCATCAGCTTAAACTAAATTGGTGAATAAGCCTGACTCTGCCCTCGCAAGTTAATAATTTTTCCGATTTTAGCCCTGTTTCTGTTTGTGACGGGGGTTTTCGCAAATAACCATAACCTTGCCTTTTCTCTTGATTACTTTGCACTTTTCACAAATAGGTTTAACTGAAGGTTGTACTTTCATTGTTCCTTCACCTCCTAAAAAAGTTACGATAGCCTGTGCTTGCGCACATCGCTAACCGAATTATTATATCATCAAAGTCTGATTATGTCAAGCCCCAATTAAATTCAGCATATATTTTGAAGTATTTCCATAATTTTTCTGTTTTAAACAATAAATCAATTATGAATTTGTTCCAAAAAACACACCGATGCGGGCTGCAAACCGACTGTGACGGCATAGCAATTCCAAATTTCAACAAAATATCTTTATTTTGCTCTCCAAGTAATTCTGCCTTTTGTCAAATCATAAGGCGAAATTTCAACTGTAACCTTGTCGCCGGGCAAAATTCTGATATAGTGCATTCTCAGCTTACCTGAAATATGCGCAAGAATTTTGTGACCGTTTTCAAGCTCAACCTGGAACATTGCATTGGGCAGAGCCTCTAGCACTGTACCTTCAACCTCCAAAACATCTTCCTTTGCCATTACTTCACCTCCTCATAAAAATTATTGAATAACGAATGACAAATTCATCATCCGGGTCTTCCATTTAAATCTGTCCGTTCAGTTCCTCAAATTCCTGAACGGCACGTCTCAGCTCGGTATTTGTAACCTTTGCACCTTCCGCAAGCTTTGATGCGATATATTCGCTTGTGCATTGGGTTTCCTTGACGTGTTTAACCTTTTTCTTTTTAGGCTTATCTGTTTTATGCAAATCGCCGTCACAGATGAAAACAAAATTTTCGGCTGTATCAACAACAACATAATGCTTTCCGCTGTCACGTCCCGCAATTGACAAAACTATATCTCCAACTTTAAATTTATCTTCCATAATAAATCTCCGTCTTTGAATTTAAAATAATTAATCCCACAACGTGAGTAAAACTGGCTCGCCGTTGGTAACAAAAACCGTGTTTTCGTAATGTGCCGCCAGCTTGCCGTCCGCCGTCAGAACCGTCCAGTCGTCATCTGCCACATAAATATCCCTTGTGCCTTCATTGACCATGGGTTCAATGGCAAATGTCATACCGGGTCTGATTCTGACACCCCTTCTGCCGGGTGCGGCATAATTGGGGATTTCGGGTTCTTCGTGAAGTTCCTTTCCCAAACCGTGACCGCAGTATTCTCTGAGGACGCTGTAACCGTTATCCTCGGCGTGTTTCTGAATTGCCGCCGAAATATCCGAAATGCGAAATCCGTCCTTGGCAAACTTGATTCCCTCAAAGAAACATTCACGTGTCACATCAATGAGCTTTTGTGCTTCGGCTGATATTTTGCCCACACCGAAGGTGCGTGCCGCATCACTGTGGTAGCCCTTATAACAAGCCCCCACATCATAGCTCACAATATCCCCTTCCTTTAGAATACGCTTTCCCGGAATGCCGTGAATAATCTCATCGTTTATGCTGATGCAAACGCTTCCCGGAAAGCCGCCATAGCCTTTGAAAGAAGGAACACAGCCCTGACTTCTTATATATTTCTCGGCAGCACGGTCAAGCTCAATTGTTGAAACTCCGGGCTTTGTCATTTCCTCAAG
This sequence comes from Clostridia bacterium, assembly GCA_045647905.1. GTDB lineage: Bacteria > Bacillota > Clostridia > Monoglobales > Monoglobaceae > SIG440. Next base: position 29,114 of record JAZRMZ010000147.1, on the reverse strand, counting down.
AAGCTTCAAAGTTTCATAATTGACCTTTCCTGCCGCCTTCATGTTTTCAATTTCATATTTTGATTTTATGGTAATCATTTTCAATCTCCGACCACATTAGTCTTCAAGTGCTTCAAGCACAACCTTTGTGGTATCAGCAATATTTTCCTGACCCACAGCCTTTTTCAGCAAACCGCGCTGTTTATAAAAATCAATGAGCGGTTCTGTCTGGGCATAATAGGTTTCAAGACGGCTCTTGATAATTTCGGGCTTGTCGTCCGCTCTTGTGGTGAGGGGGCCGCCGCAATTATCACAAACGCCTTCAACCGCAGGTTTTTTGTGCTGTTTATGGTATGAACTTCCGCAGGCTTTACATTCAAGTCTGCCTGAAAGTCTTTCGATTATGGTTGAATCGTCAACTTCAATATTAAGCACAGCATCAAGCTCAACAGCCGATGATTCCAAAGCCTCTGCCTGAGCAATTGTTCTGGGAAAACCGTCAAGGATAAAGCCATTTTTGCAATCATCCTCCCCAAGACGATTTTTCACAACATCAATCATAACATCATCGGGAATAAATTTTCCGTCATTAATGTACTTTGCCGCAATTTCACCCAAAGCTGTTCCATCTGCAATATTCTTTCTGAGAATTGCTCCGGTAGAAATTGTGGGAATATCATAGTGCTTACTTAATTCTTCTGCCTGTGTGCCTTTACCTGCACCGGGAGCAGCAAGGATAATAAGTTTCATTAACCGTCACACCTTTCTGTCAAAAACGCAATAGACAAAATTATAAATAATTTATATTTTTTTACAAAAGTGCAAAAACTCCGCAAGGGGCTGCCCTGAATTTACATTCAGAGCATCCCCTGCCAAGCCACGGGCACCGGAATGCCCAAAAAATCTTATTCCAAGAATCCCTTGTAGTGTCTCATAAGCATCTGTGATTCAAGCTGATTAACAGTTTCAAGAGCAACACCAACAACGATGATAAGTGAAGTACCACCGATTGCAAAATTACCAATGTTAAGACCCATATTCATGAAGATGGGGATAACAGCAATGATTGCAAGGAAAATTGCACCTGCAAGAGTAATCTTTGAAAGAACTCTGTTTATGAAATCTGATGTGGGACGTCCGGGACGAATACCCGGAATAAATCCGCCGTTCTTCTTCATATTGTTAGCCATTTCAATGGGATTGAACTGAATAGCTGTATAGAAATATGTGAAGAAGATAATAAGGAAGAAATAAACCACAGCATAAACCCAGTGAGTTGGTGACAGCACACTAAGGAAGCTGCCCCAAAATCCGGGCTGACCCGCCTGAACACCGCAGAACTGTGCGATTGTTCCGGGGAAGGACATAATGGACATTGCAAAGATAATGGGCATTACGCCTGCTGATGCAACCTTGATCGGAATATGAGTACTCTGACCACCGTACATCTTTCTTCCAACAACACGCTTTGCGTACTGAACGGGAATTCTTCTTTCAGCATCATGCATAGCAACAATGAATGCCACCACAACAACTGCAACAATAAGAAGAGCCAAAACGCCAACCAAAGCGCCTGTTCCGCCAGCCACAATGTACTGATAAAGTGATGTAACCATTGCAGGGCCACCTGCAACGATACCGGCAAAGATAATCAATGAAATACCGTTGCCAATACCTTTTTCAGTAATCTTCTCACCAAGCCACATAAGGAATGCAGTACCTGCTGAGAAAGTTGTTACAACAACAACTGCTGTCCAGAAACCGGGGTTAACAACTGCGTTATAGCTGTCAAGCAAGAAGTAAAGACCAATTGCCTGAATGAGAGCCAGAACGATTGTAGCCCATCTCTGAATCTGTGCAATTTTCTTTCTGCCTTCTTCGCCTTCCTTCTGCAATCTTTCAAGTGCGGGAATAGCCACACAAAGAAGCTGCATAATAATGGAAGAGTTAATATAAGGCGTAATACTCATTGCAAAAATTGTTGTGTTTTCAAATGCACCACCTGACACAATGTTGATAAAGCCCAACAATGAGTTGTCACCCGTAAACATAGCCTGAAGCTGTGTGGGGTCAAGCAGGGGAACAGGAATAACTGAACCAAGACGGAAAATAATAATCATACCGATGGTATAAATCAATTTCTTTCTGAGCTCAGCAACCTTCCATGCATTTCTGATTGTTTCGAGCATTTATACCACCTCAACCTTTCCGCCGGCAGCAATAATCTTTTCTTCAGCAGTTTTGCTGAATCTTTTTGCCTTAACAGTGAAAGCTTTGCCAACTTCACCGCGGCCAAGGAAAACAACGCCGTCACAAATCTTTGAAATAATGCCGTTTTCCTTCAAAACTTCAGCTGTAACTTCACTGCAGTCCAGCTTGTTAAGAACTTCAACGTTAACAGAAACATATTCCTTTGCAAAGATGTTTGTAAAGCCACGTTTCGGAAGTCTTCTGTAAATAGGCATCTGACCACCTTCAAAACCGGGGCGAACACCACCGCCGCTGCGGGCATTCTGACCTTTATGGCCCTTACCTGCTGTTTTGCCGTTACCGCTTCCGTGACCTCTACCTACTCTGAAATTTTTCTTCTTTGAGCCTTCGCTCGGAGATAATTCATGAAGTTTCATTGAGTACACCTCCTCTTTATATTTTTATCATAATGTGAGACGAAACTTACGCCTCTTCAACCTTAACCAGATGAGAAACTTTGAATATCATACCTCTAACCTGAGGATTATCGGGTTTCTCAACGCACATATGAAGCTTTCTGAGACCCAGAGCTTCAACTGTAGCAATCTGATCCTTTTTGCAACCAATTGTACTTTTTACAAGTGTTACTTTCAATTTGTTAGCCAAGGAAAAAACCTCCTATCTCTCTTGGTCGTAAACTACTTTTAGCCCTGATTAGATTTCTTCGGGCTTTTTGCCTCTGAGCTTTGCAACTTCTTCAACGCTCTTGAGAGCAGCAAGTGCCTGAACAGTTGCTGAAACAACGTTCTTGGGATTGTTGCTTCTGAGGCACTTTGTTCTGATGTCTCTGATACCTGCAAGTTCAAGAACCGCACGAGCGGGGCCACCTGCGATAACACCGGTACCTTCTGCAGCGGGCTTGAGAAGAACTCTGCCTGCACCGAATTCACCGATAATTTCGTGAGGAATTGTAGTCTTTACCAGAGGAACAGTGATCATGTTCTTCTTAGCTGCGTCGATACCCTTACGGATAGCATCCGGAACTTCCGCTGCCTTACCCATACCGTATCCAACATGACCATTTTCGTCACCAACAACAACGAGGGCACTGAATCTGCTTGTTCTACCACCCTTTACAGTTTTTGATACACGATTAAGAGCAACTACTTTTTCCTTTATATCAAGCGTATTAGCGTCAATACGCTCCTGCTTTTTGGTTATCTCTACTCTTTCTGCCATTGTTACATTTCACCTCTTTCAAATTTATTGACTAAAAATCATTGCAAAATAATTTCGCTTTTTGTAATCTTAGAAGTCCAAACCGCCTTCACGGGCACCTGCAGCAACTTCTGCAACTCTGCCGTGGAAAACGTAACCGCCTCTGTCAAAAACAACTTCTTTGATGTTGGCGTCAAGCGCTTTCTTTGCAATAGACATTCCAACCGCCTTGGCAGCTTCCTTGTTGCCGCCGTAGTTAGCCTTGAGATCTGCGTCAAGAGTTGAAGCAGAAACCAGAGTCTTGCCGGTTGTATCGTCAATAATCTGTGCATATATATTCTTGAGACTTCTGAAAACACAGAGTCTGGGAGTTTCAGGAGTACCTGAAATCTTTTTACGAACTCTTGCGTGTCTTGCCTGTCTAGCCTCTTCCTTGTTCTTTCTTTTAATCATTCTAACTTGCACCTCCTTGCGGTTTAGTATGAATTTGCCTTGATAAGTTATCTCAGGCGGCAAACATATGCATATGAAGAAACTTATTATTTCTTCTTAGCACCTGTTTTACCTTCTTTTCTTCTGATAACTTCTTCAACATACTTGATACCCTTGCCCTTATAAGGTTCAGGCGGTCTCTTTTCTCTTACCTGTGCGGCAAGCTGACCAACTTTCTGTTTGTCATAACCTGTGATAATGATCTGGTTGGGCTGAGGAACATCAATTTTAATGCCTTCAGGTTCTTCCATTTCAACCTGGTGTGAATAACCAAGGTTCATAACAAGCTTGTTGCCCTGCTTTGCAGCTCTGTAACCAACACCGTTGATTTCAAGTGTCTTTGTGAAGCCTTCGCTCACACCTGTAACCATGTTGGCAATAAGAGTTCTTGTAAGGCCGTGGAGAGCTCTGTGTTCTTTCATATCAGAAGGACGTTCAACAACAACTTCTGCGCCGTCTTTCTTGATAATCATGTCAGCTGACATTGTCTGAACAAGAGTGCCCTTGGGACCCTTAACTGTGATTTCATTGTTTGCACCTATTGTAACATCAACACCGGCAGGTATTGCAATAGGCTGCTTTCCTATACGTGACATAGTGATCTTCCTCCTTTCTTACCAAATAAATGCGAGAACTTCACCGCCAACATTCTGGCGACGAGCTTCCTTGTCTGTCATAATACCCTTAGATGTAGAAATAATTGCGATACCCAAACCTTTCAAAACCTGGGGCAGTTCTTCTTTTGCAGCATAAATTCTGAGACCGGGCTTTGAAACTCTCTTGAGACCGGTAAGAACCTTCTGCTTGTTTTCAGCATACTTGAGAGTTACGCGAATAACGCCCTGTGTGCCGTCATCAATGTATTCAACATTTTTTACATATCCTTCATCAAGCAAAATCTTTGCAATAGCCTTTTTCATGTTTGATGCAGGAATATCAACTGTCGCGTGTCTTGAATTGTTTGCGTTTCTGATTCTTGTAAGCATATCTGCTATTGGATCTGTGATGTGCATATTTATCCTCCTTTTTATCGGATTTTGTGAGTCAGTTTGGTTATCCGAATCAAATAATATTAACCACTTGACTCTCCTACTTAATATTTTAATTTTTCAAAAAGAACAAACCGGTGGTTTACCAGGATGCTTTCTTCACTCCGGGAATCTGACCTTTGTAAGCAAGTTCACGGAAGCAGATTCTGCAGATACCGAACTTACGAAGGTAAGCATGGGGTCTGCCGCAGATTTTACATCTGTTGTATTCACGTGTTGAATACTTCTGTTCTTTCTGCTGTTTTAAAACCATAGCCTTCTTTGCCATAAGCTTTAATCTCCTCCATTTCTGATTTGTTGAATGGATAAAATTACTTTGTGTAAGGAGCACCCATGAGTGTCAGAAGCTCACGAGCTTCTTCATCGGTCTGTGCTGTTGTAACAAAAATAATATCCATACCGCGAAGTTTATCAATTTTATCGTAATCTATTTCAGGGAAAATAAGCTGTTCCTTAATACCCAGTGAATAGTTACCTCTGCCATCGAATGCATTGGGGTTGATACCTCTGAAGTCACGAACACGGGGAAGAGCTGCATTAAACAGTCTGTCAACGAATTCATACATCTTTGAACCTCTGAGAGTAACCTTACAACCGATGTTCATACCTTCTCTGACTTTAAACTGAGCTACTGACTTTCTTGCCTTTGTGATAACGGGCTTCTGACCTGTAATCAAAGCAAGATCGTTCATAGCGTAATCTATAGCTTTTGAATTTTCTTTTGCTTCGCCCACGCCGATGTTGATAACAACTTTGTCAAGCTTGGGAATCTGCATAACGCTCTTGTACTGGAATTTCTTCATAAGAGCGTCCTTAATCTCTTTTGTATAACGTTCTTCAAGTCTCATTATACGTTTGCCTCCTTTCTTCAGGTTTTAAATTAATCAGCAAATGTTTCTCCGCACTTCTTGCAGTAACGAACATGTGTTCCGTCCTCCAGAACCTTTCTGCCAACTCTTGTAGCTGCTTTGCACTTGCCGCAAATGTTCATTACCTTGCTTGCGTATATGGGAGTTTCCTGGCTGATGATACCGCCTGTTTCACCCATACGGCGGGGTTTCTTATGCTTTGTTGCAACTGAAACACCTTCAACGATAACTGTGCGCTTTTCGGGGTTAACTGAAAGAACCTTACCTTCTTTACCCTTATCCTTACCTGAAAGAACAACAACCTTATCGCCGGTCTTAACATGCATTTTTGTACTCATGTTTTTTCCTCCTTTCGCATATACTCAGGAATTTACGGTTTAAACCATCTCGGAATTCTTCCACTCCTCCGGGTGTTCCGCAGGAAAGACGAAGACTTCCGGAATAAAAACTTTTTTTACAGAACTTCAGGAGCGAGTGACAAGATTTTCATGTACTCTTTTTCACGAAGTTCTCTGGCAATTGGGCCAAAGATACGTGTGCCTCTGGGAGTCTTGTCGTCCTTGATGATAACTGCTGCGTTTTCATCAAATCTGATTTTAGAGCCGTCAGCTCTCTTAACACCGTGAACACTACGTACGATAACCGCTTTAACAACATCACCTTTTTTTACTGCGCCACCGGGAGCTGCTTTCTTAACAGAAGCAATGATTGTGTCACCGATGTTGCCGTAACGACGATATGAGCCGCCAAGAACACGGATGCACATAAGTTCTTTTGCACCGCTGTTGTCAGCTACTTTCAGCAAAGTCTGCTGCTGTACCATAATGGATTTCCTCCTATTCTAAAATCATAGTTTGCGGAAAAGCCAAATTATTTAGCCTTTTCAACGATTTCAACCAGTCTCCATCTCTTGTCCTTGGACAGGGGTCTGGTTTCCATAACTTTTACCTTATCACCTATGCCGCACTCGTTGTTTTCATCGTGTGCCTTGAGCTTGTAGGTGTTCTTCATAACCTTTTTGTAAACCGGATGCTTAACGCTATCTTTGATTGCAACAACGATTGTCTTGTCCATCTTGTCGCTGATAACTTCACCGATTCTGGTTTTACGATAATTGCGCTTTTCTTCCATCAGACCTTACACCTCCTAATTAGTTTACATTGGCATTAAGGCCAAGCTCTTGTTCCTTCAGAACCGTCTTAAGCTTTGCAATATCCTTCTTAACTGCAACGATTCTCATGGGATTGTCCAACTGGTTCATTGCATTCTGAAAACGAAGATTGAAAAGTTCTTCCTTGAGGTCCTGAATCTTATCGTTAATTTCCTGTGCTGAAAGGTCTCTGATCTCATTTATTTTCATTACATTTCACCTTCCATTTCCTGATCGGCTTTTCTCACAAACTTACATTTGAGAGGAAGCTTGTGCATAGCAAGACGCATAGCTTCTCTTGCCACTTCTTCACTAACACCGCCGATTTCAAATAATATTCTGCCGGGCTTAACAACTGCTACCCAGTATTCCGGTGAACCCTTACCGCTACCCATACGAGTTTCAGCAGGCTTCTCTGTTACGGGCTTGTCGGGGAAAATTTTAATCCAAACCTGACCGCCTCTCTTTGTATAACGTGTCATAGCAATACGGGCTGCTTCAATCTGGTTGCTTGTAATCCAAGCAGGTGACTGAGCCTGAAGACCAAAATCGCCGTAGCAAACCTTGTTACCGCGAGAAGCCTTACCCTTCATTCTACCACGCATAACTCTTCTGTATTTAACTCTTTTTGGTGATAACATTATTTTCTTCCTCCTTCCGCTTTCTTGGCAGGAGCTTTTGTTTCCTTAACATTTTTGCTTTCAGCAAGAACTTCGCCCTTGTAAATCCAAACCTTTACACCGAGCTTACCGTAAGTGGTGTCAGCTTCAGCAAAACCGTAATCAATGTCAGCACGGAGTGTCTGCAGCGGGATTGTACCTTCATGATACTGCTCTGTACGAGCGATTTCTGCACCGCCAACACGACCCGAAACTGCTGCCTTGATACCCTTTGCACCAAGCTTCATTGTTCTTGCCATGCACTGCTTCATAGCCTTTCTGAAAGAGATACGTCTTTCGAGCTGTGAAGCGATGTTTTCAGCAACCAACTGTGCACAGAGGTCGGGAGTCTTTACCTCAATTACGTTGAGGATAACAGCCTTACCTGTGAGTGTTTCAACATCCTTCTTAAGCTTGTCAATTTCACTACCGCCTTTACCGATAACAATACCGGGCTTTGCAGCGTGGATAGAAAGACGAATCTTATTAGCGAATTTTTCGATTTCGATTTTATCAACTCCGGCGAGATAGAGCTTTTTCTTGAGGAAAACTCTGAGGTTGTAATCTTCTACAAGATTATCGCCGTAGCTCTTTTTGTCAGCATACCAACGTGAATCCCAGTCTTTGATAATACCAACTCGGATACCGTGGGGATTAACCTTCTGACCCATGCTAAATTACCTCCTTTTTCAAGATTATTCCTTTTCCTTTAATTTCAAAGTAATGTGACTTGTCTTTTTGTTGATTCTGAATGCACGTCCCTGTGCTCTTGCCTGAACTCTCTTGAGTGTGGGGCCCTGATCAGCAAAAACTTCTGAAATATAAAGATTTTCAACATTCATATTGTGGTTGTTTTCAGCATTAGCCATTGCTGACATGAGTAACTTTTCAACAACCGGACTTGCAGCCTTGGGGGTGTTCTTGAGAATACCGAGTGCAACACCGACGGGCTTATTTCTGATTAAGTCTATAACTATACGCACCTTTCTGGGAGCGATGCGTACGTGAGTAACCTTTGCAACTGCTTCCATTGCTCTGCAGCTCCTTTCCTATTGATTAATATCACAGAAAACTTCTATCAAATAAAAGATTACTTGGAAGTTTTAGCACCTGCATGACCTTTATAAGTTCTGGTTGGAGCAAATTCTCCAAGCTTATGACCAACCATGTCCTCTGTTACATAAACCGGAACATGCTTTCTTCCGTCATAAACTGCAATTGTGTGACCAACCATCTCAGGGAAAATAGTAGATGCTCTTGACCATGTTTTAACAACGACTTTTTCGTTCTTTTCGTTCATTGCTTCAATCTTTGCAAGCAACTTCGCTTCGACGAAAGGTCCTTTTTTAATACTACGACCCATGACGTGACCTCCTTAAAATTATTTCGCGTTACGACGCTTTACGATAAACTTGTCAGTCTTGTTCTTCTTGTCTCTGGTCTTGTAACCGAGAGCGGGCTTACCCCAAGGAGTAACAGGTGAGGGTCTACCGATAGGTGACTTACCTTCACCACCACCGTGAGGATGGTCATTCGGGTTCATAACAACACCACGAACTGTGGGTCTGAAGCCCATGTGACGCTTTCTGCCGGCTTTACCAAGGTTGATGTTTTCGTAATCTGTGTTACCAACCTGACCGATAGTTGCACGACAGTCAAGACGAACGAGTCTAACTTCACCGGAAGGAAGTCTAACCTGTGCATAGCCGTTTTCCTTAGCCATAAGCTGTGCAAAAACGCCTGCGCTGCGAACCAACTGTCCGCCCTTGCCGGGGTAAAGTTCAATGTTATAAATAAGTGTACCAACAGGGATGTCAGCGATAACAAGTGTGTTACCGGGTTTGATATCCGCACCCTTACCGGAAACAACAACGTCACCTTTCTTCAATGAAACAGGAGCGATGATGTATGTCTTAACTCCGTCTTCGTACTGAAGAAGTGCAATGTTTGCGCTACGGTTAGGATCGTATTCGATTGCAAGAACTGTTGCGGGCATATTGTCCTTGTTTCTCTTGAAATCAATTACTCTGTATTTTCTCTTTGTGCCGCCGCCGCGGTGTCTAACTGTTATTCTGCCGTATGAGTTACGACCTGCTTTGCTGTGAAGGGGACGAAGAAGTGATCTTTCGGGTTCCTTCTTGTCGATTTCTTCAAATGTAGAAACAGTCATCTGACGCAGCGAAGGTGTTGTAGGATTATATTTTCTAATTCCCATTTTTACATCTCCTTAATCTACGATTTTTCGAGGTTATTAGTTTTCAAAAAGTTCAATTGTCTTGCTGTCAGCAGTGAGCTTAACGATTGCTTTCTTCCAGTCAGCTCTCTTGCCTGCATGAACGCCCATTCTCTTGGGTTTTCCGATATAGTTGATTGTTGTAACCTTGTCAACTGTAACCTTGAATATTTCTTCAACAGCTTTCTTGATCTGGATTTTGTTAGCATTTTTGTCAACTTCAAAAGTGTACTTCTTTTCTGCAACGCCTTCCATACTCTGTTCTGTTATGATAGGTCTTTTAAGAATATCATGAGATGTCATTTTCATTATGCGTACACCTCCTCGAGTTTTGCAACTGCATCTTTAACAATGATGCATTTTGTGTGACCAAGCACCTCATATGTGTTGATAGCACCAACGAAAGTTGTGTCAACACCCTTGATGTTTCTTGCTGAGCAAACGATGTTCTTGTCGTTTTCAGGAAGAACGATGAGAGCCTTTTCTGTTACACCGAGGTTCTTGAGAATCTCAGCGATTGTCTTTGTCTTGATTGCATCAAGCTTGAGGTCATCAAGAACAATAATATCATTGTCAACAACCTTTGAAGAGAGAGCTGACTTGAGAGCAAGTCTTCTAACCTTCTTGTTAACTGAGTATCTGTAGTCTCTGGGCTTGGGACCAAGAGCTACGCCGCCGCCAACCCACTGTGGAGCACGGATACTACCCTGTCTTGCACGACCTGTGCCTTTCTGTCTCCAGGGCTTGATTCCACCGCCGCTGACTTCTGTACGAGTCTTTGTGCTCTGTGTGCCCTGTCTCTGATTTGCTAAGTAGTTCACAACTACTTCATGCATAACATCGGGTCTGACTTCAACGCCAAACACGCTGTCATTCAATTCTATATCACCAACCTTTGCGCCGGTTGTGTTATATAAAGCTACTGTAGGCATATCTTAAATCCTCCTCTCTTAGGTTTAGGCATTAGCCTTAACTGCGTTTTTAACTACCAGCAATCCACCCTTGGGGCCGGGAACTGAGCCCTTAACCAAAAGAAGGTTGCGTTCTGTATCTATCTTCACAAGGCTGAGGTTCTGAATTGTAACTGTGTCAACACCGTAGTGACCGGGAAGTCTCTTACCCTTGTAAACACGTGAAGGTGATGAACAAGCGCCCAATGAACCGGGACCTCTGTGATAGTGGCTACCGTGAGTCATGGGACCTCTGTGTGTTCCCCATCTCTTGATGGTGCCTGCATATCCGTGACCCTTGCTTGTACCTGTAACATCAAGAACTTCGCCTGCTTCAAAAATGTCAACTTTGATTTCGTCGCCAACATTCATTTCAGCAGCATTGTCGAGCTTGAACTCTCTGAGGTATCTCTTGGGAGCAACGCCTGCCTTTGCGAAATGGCCCTTCATGGGCTTATTAACATTCTTTTCTTTCTTGTCCTCGAAGCCAACCTGAACTGCAACATAACCGTCAACTTCAGCTGTCTTCTTCTGAACAACTGCACAGGGACCTGCTTCAATTACTGTAACAGGAATCAGTGCACCGTCTTCTGCAAAAATCTGAGTCATACCAAGCTTTTTGCCTAAGATTGCTTTTTTCATAATTTTTTCCTCCTATTCACACGCATCGGTTTGATTTCAAACATACATGCGGGTTATTGGTTGACGAATTCCGCCAACATGACCAAATTTTTCTTACCGGAACAACTCAACTATATTTTGAGTTCGATGTCAACACCTGCCGGCAAATCAAGGTGCTTAAGTGCGTCAATTGTCTTGGCGTTGGGAGCCAAAACGTCGATCAATCTCTTGTGAGTTCTGAGTTCGAACTGCTCACGGCTGTCCTTGTACTTGTGAACCGCTCTGAGGATTGTAACGACTTCCTTCTTTGTGGGGAGCGGGATAGGTCCTGAAACCTTAGCTCCTGTTCTCTTGGCTGTCTCAACAATTTTCTCGGCACTCTGGTCGATAAGATTGTGATCATAAGCCTTGAGTCTGATTCTGATCTTCTCAGCTGCCATGCTGTACCCTCCTTCAAAAATTACTTTTGATTTTTCCGCTGTGCCGGGCGTTTCGCACAGCTAAATAATAAAACCCGAACCTCTAATTTGCTTTCACAAAGATGCGGTTTCGGGGCATAAACACAACGCAATCCGAGCCCATCAGCATACTGAGCCCGTAAATCTTGCTGTATTCAATTGAAAGTGTGACCTTCCGCCCTGTTTTGAAAACCGGACAATCTCCTCCGAAATTTCCGATCGCCTGATAAATCAGCCGTCGCTACCTCCGGAATCATCGTATGTCTTTGTCACGCTCTGATATTATACTACACTTTCGCAATAAAAGTCAAGTGTTTTTTATAAAAATTTTGATAATTTTTTCACAACCTTTCCCGACCTCTTTTGTGTATTTTTTATATATTGAGTTTGCATATATAATATAATAAGGAAGGAACACCTCAAAAACCGTTCTTTTTCATATACAATATACAACGTGTAATGTCTTGACAAATCCTTTCCTTACTTATATAATATATACATTAATTAACATGAAAGGCGTGACATAACATGAAATATATAGTAATCCTCTGCGACGGTGCGGCAGATACTCCCGTGGCAGAGCTTGGAGGCAAAACACCCCTTGAAGTTGCAAAAAAGCCCAATATCGACAAGTTGGCATCCTTGGGCGAGGTTGGTATGGTAACAACCGTGCCTGCAAACCTTCCTCCCGGAAGTGACGTTGCAAACCTTGCGGTTTTTGGCTATGACCCTCAGAAATACTACACAGGTCGTTCACCCCTGGAAGCCATGAGCATGGGGGTTCATCTTGAGCTCACCGACACCACCTTCAGAACAAATGTGGTTACTCTCTCGGACGAAGAAAACTACGAAGACAAAACCATGGTGGATTACAGCTCGGACGAAATCACAACAGAAGAATCATCACAACTTATTGCGGCGGTTAACGAAGCACTCCGCACCGAGGAATACGAATTCTTCAGCGGAATCAGCTACCGTCATCTTCTTGTATGGCACAACAAGGAAAACAACTTCTCCCTCACCCCTCCCCACGACATTTCGGGCAGATGCGTGAAGGACTACCTCCCACAGGACGAAACAATTCTCAACCTTATGAAAAAGAGTCACGAAATTCTCAAGAATCACCCCGTGAACCTTGACAGAATCAAAAGGGGTCTCAATCCTGCAAACTCAATCTGGATTTGGGGCAACGGAACAAAGCCCGCCCTCGATACATATAAGGAAAAATTCGGTCTTCAGGGAACAGTTGTTTCGGCAGTTGATTTGATTAAGGGAATCGGTGTTTGTGCAGGTCTTGAAAATGTGGATGTTATAGGAGCAACAGGAAATGTGCATACTAACTTTGACGGCAAAGCGGAAGCAGCAATAAAAGCGCTGCGCGACGGCTCAGACTTTTTGTATGTTCACCTTGAAGCACCTGACGAAGCAGGTCACAGACACGAAATTGACAACAAGGTGAAAGCAATCGAGCTGATTGACGAAAAAATCGTCGCACCCATTCTGAAAGCCCTTGAAGATGACGGCGAAGAATTTGCAATTCTTCTTATGCCCGACCATCCCACACCTCTGGCAATCAGAACGCATACTTCCGACCCTGTGCCGTATATAATATATAAAAGCGGCAAAAGTGCGGAATCGGGTGTTGTTTCTTACACCGAAGCAGAGGCTCTCAAAACGGGAATCGTGGTTGAACACGGCTACACTCTCATTGAAAGACTCACAAAATAGCCCTCTGCATTTCACAAACGCCGCAGGAAAGGCGTGTTTGGAATGACAGCGGAACAAATTTTAAAAAGGATACTTATTATAGCAGGAATAGCCGGAGGGCTGTTCCTGTTTCCTTTTCTTCTCAAAGCCTTTGCACCCTTTGTTGCCGCCTTTCTCATTGCCGTAATCTGTCAAAGGCTGGTTCGTTTTCTTGAAAAACGCCTCCGAATCAGCCGTGGAATCAGCTCGGCAATTATCGTAACAGCCATTGTTGCCGTTGCAATCGGTCTGATTCTCCTCATAATCTCCCGCCTTGCGGCACAGGCAAGAAATCTGATTACCGCTCTGCCCGACGCCATAAGCTCATTCCGTTTTCACGTCAATTCATTTCTTGACCGTTGCAATGGTATGAAGGTTAATCTTTCGCCCGAATCTGCCGGACTGATTGACAACCTCATTCTGAAATTTGAAACCTATGCCGCCGAAATTTCGGAAAAAGCCACCAACGCCGCACTGAATACGGCAACCCATTTTGCCATGGCACTTCCCGGTATTACAGTTTTTCTCATTATGCTGATTCTCGGAACATTCTTTTTCATAAAGGACTATCCTCTTGTAATAAATTTTGCACACGAACTCTTTCCCAAACGGATTACCGATTTTTTCTCACAAATAAAGAGTATAACAGGCAACGCCTTTTCTTCTTACCTGAAGGCACAGCTTCATCTGATGCTGATTACCTCCCTATTGGTTACTGTGAGCCTCTGGATAATCGGAAAGAACAACACTCTCCTCTGGGGAATTATATGCGGCCTTGTTGATGCCCTGCCCTTGCTGGGTACTGCGGCAATCCTTATCCCATGGGCGCTGATTTCCTTTGTTTACGGGGATATGTATTCCTTCTCGGCACTTTTGATAATTCAAGGGCTTGTTTTTCTTGTACGCCAGCTTATTGAACCGAAAATCCTCAGCCGCCACATCGGAATCCATCCCATTCTGACCCTTATCAGCATCTATATCGGGCTTAAATACTTTGGAATAATCGGTGTTATACTTACCCCCATTGTCACACTTATCTTCGTGAACCTCTATGTAACCTACAAAGAAAGACAATAAAAAGTCTTTTCTTTTGTAGAAAATAATAGATTTTTGTCACAATTCAAAACTTTGTCTTGATTTTAACAACCCGTTGTGTTATAATGAAGCACATAAAAATTAAATAGCTCCCTATGATGCTTGCGGAACGCAAGAACCGAAAGCGGAGGGAACTCCGGAGAATCTCACCCAAGTGAGTGCCGAAGGTGCAAGACCGAATTTTTCGGTTGAATCTCTCAGGCAAAAGGACGGATGCAGAAGTTTCAGAACATGGCTATGTGTTCTTTTCCGGAGTTGCTAATCAAAAATCAGCAACTTTTTTTGTTGCAAAAAAACAGGAGGAAATTATTATGGCAAAAATCGAACAATCAGTGTTGTGGTTAATGAACACCATCAACACATACATGGCAGACTACGTTCTTCTCATTCTTCTTGTGGGTGTGGGACTTTTCTTCACCTTCAAAACAAAGTTTGTGCAGATACGTTGTTTCGGAGAAGGTATGCGTAATGTATTCGGCAACTTTTCTCTCAAGGGCGGAAAGCAAGCAAGCGGTATGAGTTCATTTCAGGCTTTGGCAACAGCAATTGCAGGCCAGGTGGGAACAGGAAACATCGTTGGTGCTTCAGGTGCTATTCTGCTTGGTGGTCCCGGTGCAATCTTCTGGATGTGGATTATCGCATTCCTCGGAATGGCAACAATCTATGCCGAAGCTGTTCTGGCACAGGAAACAAGAGTAGTAGACGAAAAGGGCGAAGTTCACGGCGGTCCCGTTTTCTACATAAAAAAGGCTTTCCCCAACGGTTTTGGTAAATTCCTTGCAGGCTTCTTTGCAATTGCAACAGTTATTTCTCTGGGCTTCATCGGCGGTATGGTTCAGTCCAACTCAATCGGCGCAACCTTCAACACAGCCTTTGGACTTCCCACATGGGTGACAGGTCTTGTAGTGGCTCTCATCGTGGCATTCATCATCATCGGCGGTGCACAGAGAATTGCGGCAACAACCGAAAAGATGGTTCCTCTTATGGCAGGTCTTTATATCCTTGGCGGTCTTGTTGTTCTTGTAATTAACATCAAAAATCTTCCCGAAGCATTCGGAATGATTTTCAAGTATGCATTCAACCCCACAGCCATCATCGGCGGTACTTTTGGTGCGGCAATCAAGATGGCAATTACTCAGGGTGCAAAGAGAGGTCTGTTCTCAAACGAAGCAGGTATGGGTTCAACACCTCATGCCCACGCAATGGCAAACGTAAAAACACCTCACGAACAGGGTGTTACGGCTATGATTGGTGTGTTTATTGACACATTCCTTGTTCTCACTCTCACTGCATTGGTTGTTATCTCTTGCCTCTATGCAGGCAACGGCCCCCTTGCAGCAGGTGCGGCAGAAGGCATCAACAAAACAAATATGGCTCAGCTTTCATTCGGACAGGTGTTCGGAACAAACGGTGGTAATGCATTTGTTGCAATCTGCTTGTTCTTCTTTGCACTTTCCACAATCATCAGCTGGAATCTTTTTGGTAAGATAAACTTCAATTATCTTTTTGGCAAAAAGACAACCGTGATTTATTCAATAATCGCTGTTTTGTTTGTGTTCATCGGCTCAATCGTTCAGGAAAACGAACTTGTTTGGGTAACACAGGATACCTTCAATCAGTTCATGGTTCTCCCCAACGCAATTGCTATGTTCGCTCTGTACAAGATTGTAAAGAAATCAGCATTGTCTGATTCCAACAAGAAAAACAAAAAATAATCACACATAAGCAAATATCCGAGCCTCTGCAAAATCATTGCAGAGGCTCATTTGTTATTTTTCATTCACAAAAAAGCCCTCCACCACTTGACAAAAATCGGGATTTGTGTTATCTTTATTAGTAATTAAATAAAAATGCGTTGAAGGAGAGTGTCCTCAGGGTAGGTTTTTGAGAGAAGCGGCGGTTGGTGCGAGCCGCAAAAACCGAATTTTGGATTGTAGCTCCCGAGCAGAAAGGAAGAAAGCCGCCACATTTGCGGTCAGTAGAACCTTTCCGTGTCTGCTACGTTAGTGCATAGGGTCTGAAATCAGGACCTGAAGGGGTATTATCACGAAAGATAATGCAATTTGAGTGGTACCGCGGGTAAAATACTCGTCTCAAAGAGTTTAGTTTCTTTGAGGCGATTTTCTTTTCTCAAAGGAATTCTAAAGAAAGGATTGAGATATTATGAACGAAGAAACAATGACCGGTCTTGACTTCAAAATTAGCGAAGTTGCAACCAGAATCAGAGAACTCCGCCACATCAGCGGAATTTCAAAGGAAACCATGGCAAAGCTCACGGGCGTATCCCGTGAAGAATATGCTGCCTGCGAGGAAGGCAAGCACGACCTGAGCTTTGCATTTATCTACCGTTGTGCACTGGCTTTCAAAGTGGGCGTAACCGACATCATCGAAGGTGTCAGCTCAACGCTGAAATCCCACGTGGTGACAAGAAGCGGCGAGGGTACAAAAATTGACGAAGCCCACGGCATGACATACTACAACCTTGCCTCCGCATTCCACGGCAGAGTTTCGGAGCCGTTGTATGTTGAATGTAAATACGACCCCGAAGCAGAGCAAAAGGATATTGAGCTTGCCACACATACGGGTCAGGAGCTTGACATTGTGCTGAAGGGCGCATTGAAGGTTCAGATTGGTTCCCACACCGAAATTCTTCATCAGGGCGACACCATCTATTACGACAGTTCAACGCCCCACGGTATGATTGCCGTTGAAGGTCAGGACGCTGTGTTTTATGCAATTGTCCTCAAGGGAACAGAGCTTGAAAAAGCCGAAAAAGCGGTTATAAAGTCCAATTACAAGCCCCACCGGGAATACAAGAGAGTGTATCACGACTTCATCGACACTGTTGAAGACGAAAACGGCTCACTTGTTTCAATCGACTTCAAAAACGAGGACAAGTCCAACTTTGCCTTTGACGTTGTTGACGAAATTGCACGCCGCAAGCCCGAAAAACTGGCGATGCTCTATGTTTCAAAGGACCACGAAGAAAGACGCTTCACCTTCACCGATTTTATGAAGGAATCGGCACGGTGTGCAAACTATTTTGAATCCTTGGGCATCAAAAAAGGCGACAAGGTTATGATGGTGCTGAAACGCCACTATCAGTTCTGGATTGCAACTCTTGCTCTTCAGAAAATCGGTGCAATTTCAATCCCTGCAAGCTTTTTGCTTCAGGAGCACGACTATGAATACCGCTACGAAGCCGCAAGCGTTTCGGCAATTCTGTGTACCGCAGACGATGACATTGCCGACCGTGCAGAAGCAGGTTCAAAAAATGCAACAACTCTGAGAGAAAAAATCATTGTTGGCGGTTCAAAGGACGGCTGGCGAAACTTTGATGAGGAATACAAAGCATTTCCCGACGTATATGAGCGCAAGGCAGATTCGCCCTGCGGTGATGATGATATGCTTCTTTATTTCACATCAGGAACAACAGGCAACCCCAAAATGGCGCTCCACAGCTTCAAATATCCTCTGGGTCACTTCCACACAGCAAACTACTGGCACTGTGTTGACCCCGAAGGTCTGCATCTGACAATTTCAGACACAGGCTGGGCAAAGGCGGCATGGGGCAAGATTTACGGACAATGGCTGTGCGAAGCAGCACTCTTTGTTTATGACTTTGACAAATTTGATGCAGCAGACATCCTGCCAATGTTCGCAAAATACAAAATCACAACCTTCTGTGCTCCACCCACAATGTACAGAATGCTTATGAAAGAAGATATTTCAAAATACGATATGTCTTCTGTTCAGCACGCAACCACAGCAGGCGAAGCCCTGAACCCCGAAGTGTTCAAACAGATTGAAAAGCTCACGGGGCTGAAAATTATGGAAGGCTTCGGTCAGACCGAAACCACTTGTCTCATCGGTAATCTTTACGGCAGAGAATACAAAATGGGTGCAATGGGCAAGCCCGTTCCCCTTTATGACGTGGATATTGTTGACCCCGATGGTAACAGCGTTGGAGTTGGTGAAAACGGCGAAATTGTTATCCGCACATCAAAGCGTGTTCCCTGCGGTCTCTTCAAGGGCTACTATCGTGACGAAGAAAAAACCGCCGAAGTATGGCACGACGGTCTTTATCACACGGGCGACGTGGCATATAAGGACGAGGACGGCTTCTACTTCTATGTGAGCCGTATTGACGACGTAATCAAGTCCTCAGGCTACCGAATCGGGCCCTTTGAAATCGAAAGCGTTATTATGGAACTGCCCTACGTTCTTGAATGTGGCGTATCGGCAGAACCCGACGACGTTCGCGGTCAGGTTGTAAAGGCAAGCATTGTGCTCACCAAGGACACAACCCCCACCGAAGAACTGAAAAAGGAAATCCAGACCTACGTAAAAGAACATACCGCTCCTTACAAATACCCCAGAATTGTGGTATTCCGTGACGAGCTTCCCAAGACAACAAGCGGAAAAATTATCCGTGCAAAGCTTTAAACGAAAAAGGGGCTGTTGTGTTAAAGCAACAGTCTCTTTTTGTCATTCTGAGCCACAGGCGAGGAATCTCACCACTGTATGTAAAAACACTAAGTGTTTTCTTTATCACGCAAAATGCTCTCGCATTTTGCCAACCTGCGCTGCAAACACGCCACCGGCGTGTTTGCTCAACGCTCCGGCATTCTGGGCCACGGGCGAGGAATCTTTCCATATCTTAATTCTTTAATTCATATAAGGACGGTGTTTATATGCTTCCTTTTTTAAATATATTGGGCGCAAAAATTCCAACCTACGGTCTTTGTCTTGTGATAGCTGTTTTTCTTTCCTGCTTCCTTATATACCGAAGCATCAAAAGCGACAAAACCATAACAAAGGAAAACGTTCCCCCCGAATACCTTCTCATTATACTTGTGATTTGCATATTTGCCTTTATTCTTGGCGCAAAATTGCTTTTTACCCTTGTTACCTATGACATTTCATATATAATCGAACAAACCGCCAGATTAAGTTTCTCCTTCATAACCCAAAATTCGGGTATGGTCTTTTATGGCGGGCTGATTTTTGGCATAACAGGAGCGCTGATTGCAGCACACTTCACAAAAATCGACCTGTTTGGAATCGAAAAACACATTGTGCCATATGTACCTCTGGGACACGCAATAGGCAGAATCGGCTGTCTTCTGGGCGGATGCTGTTACGGAATGAAATACAGCGGCTTGGGTGCGGTTTACTATAAGCACTCCATAATCGGGTTGTCGCCTGACGTGGGCTTTTTCCCCGTTCAGCCCTTGGAAGCTCTGCTGGACATATTCATTATGTTCATTCTTCTGAAATATGCAAAAAAGCCCCGGCACAGAGGCAACATTTTGTCTTTTTATCTGTTGCTGTACGCAATAATGCGATTCTTAACCGAAATGTTCAGGGGTGATTCCTTCAGAGGAATTTTCTCAGGCTTTTCCACCTCACAATGGATAAGTCTCGGACTTATTGTATTTTTCTTTGCGCGACTGACAATACTAAAGCTGTGTAAAAAAAAGGTCGATAAAAATATCTGAGTTTTTCTTGACATATGATATTTTTGTGATAAAATTATATCAATAAATCATTTTACATTAAGGAGGATAAATTATGGCAAACAATAAATACGCAGGAACAAAAACCGAAAAAAATCTCTGGGAGGCCTTTGCAGGCGAATCTCAGGCAAGAAATAAGTACACCTACTTTGCATCTGTTGCAAAGAAAAATGGCTACGAACAGATTGCGGCACTCTTTTTGAAGACCGCCGACAACGAAAAAGAACACGCAAAGCTTTGGTTCAAAGCTCTTGGCGAGCTTGGCGACACTGCCGAAAATCTGGTTCACGCTGCCGAAGGCGAAAATTACGAATGGACCGATATGTATGACAGAATGGCAAAGGAAGCCGAAGAAGAAGGCTTCACCGAACTTGCAGCACAGTTCCGCAACGTGGCAGCTGTTGAAAAGGAACACGAAGAAAGATACCGCGCACTTCTTCACAATGTTGAAGCAAAGGAAGTATTTGAAAAGAGCGGTGTTCAGGTTTGGGAATGTCGCAACTGCGGACACATCGCTGTTGGAACATCAGCTCCCGAAGTTTGTCCCACCTGCTTCCATCCTCAGGCATACTTCGAACTTCAGGCAAAGAATTATTAATTGTAGATTTTCAAAAAGAACCCCAACGCACAATGTTATTAAGTTAAAGAAACGAACAGCGTGTCATTCTGAGCGAAGCCAAAGGCGAAGTCGAAGAATCTATTTAAAAATGAAGATTCTTCACTTCGTTCAGAATGACAAACCACTTAACTTATTGACATTGCAACGTAGGGTTCTTGTTTTTTTAGGCTATCTTTTCAGAGGAATTGTCAAAACGTACGGGCATTCGTTATCACATAATTGATAATTATTATAAAAACAAAGTTATAAGATATGACAGTTTTATTTTAAATAAAATTTGTACTGCATTAAATTGCAAAATTGAGGATATTATTAAATTTGAAAATGAATAGCGACTTAATTCTATATCAAAAGAGTTAAGTCGCTTTTTATTATGGTTCTGTGACAAATGTTGGGAAGATACTTCGAGAAGCTCAGAATAACTACCCTTCCTAAGGATGTGCGGGTCATTCTGAGCGAAGCGAAGAATCTTTATGCCAAACCCCAACATTTACTGAAGAACCTTTATTATACAAGTTTCGTACAAAAAAAAGACAATTTTCTTTCGAAAATTGTCTTTTTTCTGGAGCGGAAGACGAGATTCGAACTCGCGACGTTCACCTTGGCAAGGTGACGCTCTACCACTGAGCCACTCCCGCATATATCAGTTTTCTCAACTGCAAGAATTATTCTATCATAAATGCGGGAGTTTGTCAATACTTAAATTAAATTTTTTTGACAGTTATTTAAAAATACATTTCCTTTTCGGATATGCAATATGGGCGTGCAACGGTTTCGAGCTGCGAAACCGATACTTCATAAGCAATTTTATTTTCCACCTCGGTTTCACTCAGACGTTTTTGGTATTCACGGCTCTGGATTCTGCCCTTCACAATTATATTGTCGCCCACTTCAAAACATTCGGCATACTTGGCGTTTCTGCCCCATGCAATGCAGGGAATATAATCCGATTTGTTATAGGAACGATTGACGGCAAGCAAAATATCGGCAATTTCTCTGCCAAAGGGTGTGGTTCGGTATATCGGCTTTTTGCATATGTAGCCGTTGAGATAAATTGAGTTCAGATTTTTTTCGTTTTCGTCATTTGTTTCGGTTCGCACAATTGACTTAACAAAAACCGTCAGTATGAGACGGTTTCCCACACCCGAAAAATTATTGTATGACCTGAACTGCCCGTGAATCGTCACGCTATCCCCTATTTGGAGGGGATTTGCGGCAAGAAATTTTTCGGAAATTGTAATTTTTATCACATCGTAGGTTTCGCTCAGTCGTTGCGTGTTTAATAAAAAGGTATAAAAAGTTTCCTCATAGACTTCATGGGAAAATTCAGGTTCTCCTGCAACCGTGCCTGAGATAATAACTTTGTTGTTTTCAATATAGTTTTCGGTATTCAATATAAATTCACTCCCTGATATTCTGGTTAGCCTGACAAAAGTTATAGAAACCTGATTTGATTCTTCGACCTGAAAAGGATGGTATTTTGAGCAAATTTTGGTTTGGAGGACGCAGGCTGGCTGGCGCCTGTCAAGGACGACAAGCCGAAATATGCCGATATTACGCCTTCTCAGGCAGGTTCGTGTAGCTTCTGTCAGGCTATGCTTGAGTTATATATTAAAAATTATATTCGCTCTGAGCCGATTTAGAACTTATAAATATCTATTATTATCTTTGCCGACACAGCAAAATTATATTCTTTTTTTCCTGCTCTCTGAATATTAATTTTATTATAATCATTCTATTTCTATAATAAAATCGGTTGAAAGGATATGAATTTTATGAGAATTTTTGTTATAACACGAAAAACAGGTGTTCTTTGCATTATGGTGGTTGTGCTTTTGCTGTCGCTGATATACATCCGCAAGCATGAAACAGTAAGCGTTTCGGCATCCAAACGTGATTTGCCCATTTATTGCGTGCAAAAGCCGGAAAATGAAAAGGTGGTTGCCTTATCCTTTGATGCAGCATGGGGCAATGAGGATACGGAACGCCTCATTGAAATTATGAATAAGTACGGCGTGAAAACAACTTTTTTTGTTGTGGGAAGCTGGGTTGATAAATATCCCGAATCGGTAAAGCAGCTTCATGATGCAGGACACGAGATTATGAATCACTCCAATTCCCATCCGCATATGACGGAGCTTTCAATTGAAAAAATGAAGGAAGAAGCAAACAAATGTGACGAAAAGATAATGGCAATAACGGGAGTCAAGCCCACGCTTTTCCGTGCCCCTTACGGAGATTATAACAACGCTGTTGTGGGCGCAATGCGTGAAACAGGGCATTTTACCATTCAATGGGATGTGGACAGTCTTGACTGGAAAAATCTTTCCTCTGACGAAATCTGCAAACGGGTGACCCAAAAGGTGAAGCCCGGCTCAATTGTTTTGTTCCATAATGCCGCATTGAACACGCCCGATGCTTTGCCACCCATTATCGAGCACCTGCAAAAGGAAGGCTACAAAATTGTGCCGGTTTCGGAAATTATTATGAAAGAGAACTTCACCATTGACCCATCAGGGATGCAAATCCCTGTCAGCGAAAAAAAGGCTGATGACAAGCCCGACGAAACGGAAAAGAAAAACCCCACAGCACTGAGTGCGTGAGGTGAATGAATTTACTCCGACGAGCGACCCTGGCGGGTCGCTCCTTCGAGGTTATATCAGATTAATCTGTCAATCAAAGAATGATCCTGCTGAATCAAATAAATAAGTTTTTTTGCTGTTGGTGTAGGAGTGCTTTTTCCACATTCCCACGCTTCAACGGTTCGACAGGAAACACCCAAAACATTTGCAAACGCTTTTTGGGTCATTGAAAGAGAGTTTCTGACTTCAAGAACATCTATCACAGGGAGCGCACGTTTCCTTGCAATGGTTTTTGCATTTGCTGTACCCTTTTCGTATGCAAGAGCTTCATTTAAGCCTTCCATTATTCCTGAAAAGAAGTCCACATCTTTAAAATTTTCTTCTATTTTTTCCATAGACAGAGAGGATTGAAAACGAATTTCGGACATAAAATCACTCCTTTTTTATTGCTTCAATTAATAACCTGATAGCTTTTTTCTGTGATTGCGTTAAATCTTCCTGAACATTTTTGGGATATGCAAATAAAAGGTATATTTTTTCTTTTTCAAAAATGTCAATATAAACAATTCTGCCACCGCCACTTTTGCCGCGCCCCTCAAGTTGAATCCGCATTTTTCTTGCTCCGCCGGTTCCCTGAACAACATCACCGATGTGAGGATTTTCAAGAAGTATTTCTTCAAGAATCTTCAAGCCTTCGGTGCTTAAACCCATCGCATCCCATGAATCAAGAAAAGGTTTGGTAAAAATAAATTCTCTGAGCATTGTTTCACTTCTTTAACCAAAATATGTGTATAATACAATAACTTATTTAACATTATTATATACGGTATTATCGTAGTTGTCAATAAATTATAAAAATTTTAAAAAAAAAGATTCTTCAACTTTTTCAGAATGACAACAAGTGTCTGTTTTTATGTCATTCTGAGCAATCAGCGAAGAATCTTATGTTCGTATTAAATATTAATGGAATTCACCAAAGAAAAAACAAAAGGTTTATTCTTCCTCTTCATCTTCGGGCATATCCCATGTGTGATAAACGTTCTGAACGTCGTCGTTATCTTCAAGCATATCAATGAGCTTTTCAAGATTCTTTACGGCTTCAGGGTCGTCCACCTGAGTGAGCGTCTGGGGGATGTAGCTGATTTCAGCCTGTTCAAATTCATAGCCCTTTGACTCCAGTGCTTCACGCACCTTGCTGAAATCTTCGGGGGATGTGGTAACTTCAAAGCATTCGTCTTCAGCGCTGAAATCCTCTGCACCTGCATCCAATGCATCCATCATAAGTGTATCTTCGTCAACCTTGTCGCTTTTTGCGATTACAAGCTGACCCTTGCGTTCAAACATAAAGCCAACGCTTCCTGTCTGACCAAGATTGCCGCCGAATTTGTCAAAATAATGACGCATATCCCCTGCGGTTCTGTTTTTGTTGTCGCTGAGTGTTTCAACCATAAAGGCAACACCGCTTGCGCCGTAGCCTTCGTATGTGAGTTCAAAATATTCTTTGTTACTGTCTTCACCTGCGGCTTTTTTGATGCTTCGCTGAATGGTGTCGTTTGGCATATTGTTTGCCTTTGCCTTTGCAATGGCGTCACGGAGCTTTGAGTTGCTGTCGGGGTCGGGACCGCCGTCCTTCACCGCAACAACCAATTCTCTGCCTATTTTGGTGAAGAGCTTTCCTCTTTTTGCATCAAGTGCACCTTTTTTTCTTTTTATGGTTGCCCATTTGGAATGTCCTGACATTGTAAATTTCCTCCTAATGTTCTTTTGTTATTTTTCTTCGTCTATAATCGTTTTGAGTCCTGCGGCAAGGCCTGCAAGTCCCTGGATTTCTGACGGAATAATAATCTTTGTTGCTTTGCCGTCGGCTGCTTTTGCAAATGCATCAAAGCTCTTTAGCGTGAGAACAGCATTTGCGGGAGCGGCTTCGTTGAGCATTTTTATACCTGTTGCGGTTGCCTCCTGAACCGAAAGGATTGCCTGAGCTTCACCCTCGGCGATGCGGATTGCAGATTCTTTTTCGGCTTCGGCTCTGAGAATCTGAGATTCCTTTTCTGCCTCAGCTTTGAGGATTGCCGCCGCTTTTTCACCTTCTGCAACCAAGATTGCAGACTTCTTTTCACCCTCGGCTTTGAGGATTGCTTCACGTCTTTCACGTTCTGCCTTCATCTGTTTTTCCATTGCTTCACGGATGCCTGCAGGGGGAATAATATTTTTCAGCTCAACACGGTTGACCTTGATACCCCACGGGTCGGTGGCTTCGTCAAGGATTGCACGCATCTTTGTGTTGATTACGTCACGTGATGTCAAACTTTCGTCCAGCTCCATATCACCTATAATGTTTCGGAGAGTGGTTGCTGTCAGATTTTCGATTGCCGACATGGGAAGTTCAACGCCGTAGGTGTAAAGCTTCGGGTCGGTTATCTGAAAATATACAACGGTGTCAATCTGCATTGTTACGTTATCCTTTGTGATAACGGGCTGGGGTGCAAAATCAACAACCATTTCTTTCAGGTTGACTTTTTTTGCCACACGGTCAATAAACGGAATTTTGAAGTGAAGACCTGTGCTCCATGTGCTGTTGTATGCACCGAGACGTTCAAGAATATAGGCATAAGCCTGAGGAACAATCTTGATGCAGGATGTGAGCATCAGTAAAAGTGCAATGCCGATTATGATACCTGCAACTGCGCCTGCGGATGAATCGGAATTTGTTGCTGCGTATGCTGTTATAAACATAAAACCACTCCTGTATAAAATTATTTATTTTGTTTCACAACTGCTTTTACGCCTTCCAGAGAAGTTATGGTTACGTGAGTTCCGTTTTGAATAATTTCGTTGTCTGTGGATTTTGCCGACCACACCTGACCCATGGCCTTAATCTGACCTGTATTTTCAATGGGGTCAATTGTCTGAATAACAACACCCTCAGCGCCGATGATTCTGTCGGCATTGGTGGCAATAATCTTTTTTGAAACAAATTTTTTTACCAGAGGTCGGGTTAATATAATGAGTATTACGGAAGATACAATAAACACAACAATCTGCAGCCAAGGCGGAGCATCCACCAAAGCCAATATCCATGCAAGCAATGCACCGATTGCAGGCCAGATGCATATGAGTGTTGGGGTCATTGCTTCGATGACTGACAGTATTATTGTAAGCGAAATCCAGAAAATTACAAGTGAGTTCATCATAAAAAGCTCCTTTCCTGTGGAATTTCCTGATTATATCAAAAATTCAACGGAACTTTGAAAAGTCCCGTTGAAGATGTTAGTATGCTCTTTTATAACCGCCGTTGCGTTTTCCTTCAGTGTTTCTCTTTAAATCCTGAATCTTTTCTTCGCTGTCCTGCTTGAACTTCAAGAGCTTGTCTTCAAAGGACATTTCTTCCATATCCTTTTTCTTGTGAGAAAATTCAAAAACTTCGGGGGCACCTTGGATACCGCCGCTGCGTTTTGCTTTTTCGACAGGCTTCTTTTTGGGTTTGTCTTCAACCGCTTTCTTGATTGAAAGACTGATTTTTCCGTTTTCGTCAACGGAAATAATTTTCACCTTTACGTTTTGACCTGTGGTGAGATGTTTATTGATGTCATCAACGTATTCGGATGAGACTTCTGAAATGTGAACCAAACCTGTTTTTCCGTTTTCAAGCTCAATAAAAGCTCCAAACGGTGCAATTCCCGTCACCTTTCCACGGAGTATTGTTCCTTCTTCAATTTGCATAGTTTTTAAATTTCCTCCCCGAAACGCCGTTGGCGGCATCTTTTGTATAAAACGGAAAATTTCCGCATTTTTGTTTAGTGTTGCTGGCTGATGTCAATAAAGATACGCTCGTTGGGTCTGACAAAGCCAAGATTTTTGCGAATTGCCTGTTCAAGATATTCATCAGTGGATGTCTTGCTGTATTCGTCCTGCAATGCCTGATTTTCAAGCTCTGCAGCAGCAATGTTCTCCTGCTTTTTTTCACGGATGTCTTCAAGCTGAGAAAGTGTAATCTGCTGTTTCACCAGAATAAAAGCGGCATAAATGAATACAATCATAATTCCGGCAAATTTGAAAAGTTTTTTTGCTGAAATTTTTGCTTTTTTGTTTTTCACAGACACATTCTCACCACCGCTCATAGATATACTTATACAGATAATTTCATTATATAGCAAACATTTGGCTTTGTCAATACTTTAGGGCTACTTTTTTCGCAATATATAATAAGTATTTTTCAGCCTGATGCCGAGCCTTGCACGGTTTTTGTTCAGAAGACAACGTGCCCGACGCACACCCCTGCCCGTATACCAGATTATTATGCTTATGGGCTTTTTGAAAACAAGAAAAATAAGGCGTATGGGCAGAAACAGAATCCGCAGGATTTTTTCGACCAATTTCAGAAGCCATTTTATCAGAAAAGTGCTGAGATTCAGAAAGCGGTTTCGGATTGTGAAGGCATAAAGGCCGATGCCCAGTGCATTGCCGATAAAACCGTGCCATCGGACTTCGCCGTTGTTTTTTTTGTATGCGGCATAAAAAATCATAAAAGCCAGAGAGGCGATGAACAAAATATCCTCTATTGTCACAACAACATCCCCGGGGCCGAGAATCCGTCGGCTGACACGGAGAATGTCATAGAGAAATGCAGCAACAATACCTGTGGTTATGCTTGCAAGAAAAAAAGCCGCTTCAACTGTCAGGGCAGATTGCATTTTTTATCACCCTATTTGAATATTTTGCCAAAAATACTGCTCTTTTCTTTTTTATGACCGTCGGAGTATTCAAAGCTGTCCACCTCGCCCTCGATTTCCAGCTCCCCGTCTTCAACGTTCAGGCGGTTGATTCGGAAGTCCGCACCCTTCACGGTCAGTATTCCCTCAACGGTGTATATGATAATTCTGTCGTCATCAAAACTGCCCACGTCTTCAACCCCCGTCAAGACGATTTTTTCACGGTTGGTCATGGTCAGCCTGTGGCATATTTCCTCTTTGCGTCGTTCATCCATAAGGTCACAACCTTTCCTTTTGATTTGCTGTTTTATTATATTTGAACACAAAAGGTTTTATGACAGAAATATGCATTAAAGTAATTCATTAACACAGCAGTCACTTTTGAAAAGCTATTTCACAAAATTTTCAGCAATAATCGGGACAGCATTGGAGTCCATCATAACAAGTCCGTGTTCGTTGAGGACGCCCTGATGAACAAGTGGACTTGCCACCTTGGAGGCAAATTCCGAAAGGACATTTTCAAGTTCAAACAGCCCGAAGGAATCCCTTGGCTTCAGTTCAAGGTAAAATTTACCCTGATATTTTATCAGCCGACTCTCGCCGATATACAGCTCGTAAATTTCCCGAACACCGTCACAAAGATTTTCAAAATCCTCAAACACAAAAATCCGCAAAAGTGAAGTGCTTTTTCTGCGGCGCTGAATCCGGAATTCCGTTTGCTTTATGCGTTTGCCTGTTTTTATCAGAGCCTCGGCAATATCCTCTTCGCTCTTGATTTTGCTCACCAACATGGCAAAGCCGTTATTTTCGGTGGGAACCGTTTCCACCATAAGCTGTGACTTGCCCACACGGAAATCAACATCACGTTCTGCCTGCTTCAATGCATACCAGAACATATCCTGTGCCTCAGGAGTATTTTCTGTGAAGTTCTTGATGTCCACGTTCCACGCCCTGATGTCGCTTGCGTCAATTT
>JAZRMZ010000146.1:0-14388 GCA_045647905.1 Clostridia bacterium | reverse complement strand
AGTTTAAGACGGTTGGTCAGATAATCACGGTTGTCAATATCCAGAATATATTCAATGGCAAGATTACCCCCGTCTTCGTTCAGATTATTTTCAACCGACACGGGATTCACCCCAACTGGAATAACCCCAAAGGGTGTATTGTAACTGCACAAACATTTTTCACCAAGCCTGAATTCCATACGGCTGTTATACTTGCCTCGTCTGGTCATGCACACAGTATCCTCCGACACCTTTATTGTGGTGGTTGTTTCTTCAAAGCCCGTAAGCTCACTTTCTTCATATATTATATAGAACTTCCCGTTCTTTTTTGCAAAAGTTCCTTTTGTCTGAAGCTCAATTTCATCAATTTTCCCTTCATCCTCAGCACTTTGCAATGTTTTCAGATAAATCATCGCATTGTTTTCCATCACTATAGCCATTCCTTTCCCAGCGTTAAAAGTACAAACACAAGTCTAATATTGTTCTATATCTATTTTTTTAATATTTCCCTCGATGGGACAACTCAAAAACATATTTCCAAGCTCCGCAAATGTTTCAGCCGAATCGCTTACAAAATAATTATATTTCCCTGCCGATGTCTGAGTCAGCATATTACACGAACTAAGTTTTTCAAGGGCAAAGCCTGCGGCAGCAGCTCCCGAATCAATCAGAACAACATCATCACCCATAATTTCTCTTATAACCGGTTTCAAAAGAGGATAATGGGTGCAACCGAGTATCAGAGTGTCAATATTTTGTTCTTTTATCTCTCCAAGATATTCCTCGGCAAAAACCTTTGTAACCGCCTTGTCAGCATAGCCGTTTTCAACCAGCGGAACAAACATGGGACAAGCCTTTTGAAACACCAGGGCATCCGGGCATATACTTTTTATATATTCAATATACTTTCCGCTTTTCACCGTTCCGCTTGTTCCCAGAACGCCGATGCGCTTTGACCTTGTGGCTTTAACCGCAGCCTTTGCCGCAGGTTCAACAACGCCGATTATTTCCGTACCGAATTCACTCGAAATCCACGGAAGAGCCGCACTGCTTGCCGTTCCGCAGGCAATAATAATCATTTTTATGTCAAAGGTTTCAAGAAAGCGAATATCCTGTCTGACATATTTCAGCAAAGTTTCCCTTTCCCTTGTGCCGTATGGAACTCTGCCCGTGTCACCAAAATAAATCACATCCTCATGCGGCATAATCCGCATAATTTCTCTGACACAGGTAAGACCCCCAAGACCCGAATCAAAAATGCCAATTGGCCTTTTATCCATAACCGTCAATCCTTTCTTGCCAAAGCAAGCTCAATGTGTTTGTCAACAACATCTTTCATTGACAATCCCGAACAATTCCAAACCTTTGGATACATACTTATTGGTGTAAAGCCCGGAATTGTGTTAATTTCATTCAGCAGAATTCTGCCGTCACGGCGGTCAATAAAGAAGTCAACACGGGAATGACCTCTGCATTCACAAATTTTGTATGCCCGAACAGCATACTCCTTTATGAGTCTTTCGGTTTCCTCATCAACCTTTGCAGGAATAATCAATTCAGAAGATGCATCATTATACTTTGCATCAAAGTCATAAAACTCCTTTGCAGGCTTGATTTCACCAAGAACGTCTGCCGTCACAGGTTCAAAATTGCCCATAACACCGCACTCAACCTCGCGTGCATCAATTGATTCCTCAATCAGAACCTTGTAATCATGTTCAAGAGCAAGGTTCACTCCCGAAACAAGCTCCTCACGGTTTGAAGCCTTTGTTACACCAACCGAAGACCCTGCCGATGAAGGCTTGATAAAGCAGGGATAACCCAGCTTTGTTTCAATTGTTTCAAAATCTATTTCATCCCCAAGCTTCATTTCAACCCAGGGCGTTTGCGGAATTCCTGCTTTTTCAAACAGTATTTTTGCCATACATTTGTCCATACAAACAGCACTGCCCATGATGTCACTGCCCACACAGGGAATCCCTGCAAGCTTGCAAAGTCCCTGAACAGTTCCGTCTTCGCCGTTTTTGCCGTGAAGAACAGGATAAACAACATCAAGGCTTATTCTTTCAATTCCCGATTCACAAAACTTCAGCAACACCTTGTCATTACTGTCAGGAGAGATAACCGCAGGAACAGTTTCGCCTTTTTCCCATGTATGATTTCTTATATTTTCAATTTCTCCGTCATAAAACAACCACTTTCCGTCGTTGGTTATTCCCACCGGAAAAACCTCGTATTTATCCCTGTCAATATTTTCAAGAACAGCCGATGCCGAAACCTCAGACACCGAATGTTCGCTGGACACACCGCCAAAGAGCACACATACATTCAATTTTTTCATCATTATCAATCCTAACATCAAATATTTTAAAACAAATCCCAATAAAAATCAATATGTATAAATCAAAAAAATCTGTCAATACTTTCAATATATTATAATCAACCAAAGAAACGGAGATGCCTTATGCAATACATAAACAAACATCGTCTTTTGGCCTTATTCCTTGTTTTAACACTTTTATTCACAATAACCCTGTCCTATGCCCAAAAAATCGGTAATGACATTTCAAATTCGGTTATGCGACTTCACATCATTGCCAACAGCGACTCTGAAACCGACCAAAGCATGAAGCTCAGAATCCGTAATCGGGTTTTAAGCGAAACACAAAACATCTTCACCGATGCCAAATCTCCCGAAGAAACAATTTCGCTGGCAAGAGAAAATATCAGCCTTATCCGCAAAATTGCCGAGAACGAAGTTGAACGCATGGGCTTTGATTACAAGGTTAAAGCAACCGTGGGAAGTTTCCCTTTCCCCACCAAAAGCTACGGCAATCTCACCCTGCCTGCCGGCGAATATAATGCCGTTCGAATCGAGTTGGGCGAGGCACAGGGCAAAAACTGGTGGTGTGTTCTGTATCCGCCCCTTTGCTTCACCGACGGAGTTCTTTCTGCATCTTCCGATACCATATCAAAGCTAAAAAACAACCTTTCTGAAAATGAACTCAGCTTAATTTCCCAAAAATCCGTCCCCGTAAAAGTCAGGTTCAAGATTGTTGAGGTATTTCAAAATCTGTTTTAGCCCAGTTGCAGGTTTGCCACCGCATTCAGTGACATATCGGCAATTGCACCCTTTTGATATTCATAATATGCGGCACAGCCAATCATCGCAGCATTGTCGGTGCAGAGTGACATTGAAGGGCAAACAAAAGTCATTCCTTTTTTTGCCGCCAACAATTCAACACGTTCACGCAAAGCCTTGTTCGCCGCAACTCCTCCTGCGAGAGCAAGGTTTTTTGCACCGTATTTTTCAGCACATTCAATGAGATGTCGGCTGAGAACATCGGTCACCGCCTCCTGAAAGGACGCCGCAACATCAGCCTTGTTTATTTCAATTCCTTTTTGCTCGGCGTTGTGAATATAGTTTATAACCGCAGTTTTAACGCCGCTGAAGCTGAAATCAAATCCATCTTCACCCATATTCACCCTTGGAAACTTTATTGCATCAGGATTACCCTCTGCCGCACATTTTTGAATTGCAGGGCCGCCGGGGTATCCCAACCCAAGAACCCTTGAAACCTTGTCAAAGGCTTCGCCTGCAGCATCATCATTGGTTTTTGCAAGAACCTCATATGTGAAATAATCCTTTACATACACAATATGACTGTGCCCCCCCGACGCCACAAGGCACACAAAGGGCGGCTTGAAATCAGGATGTTCAATGTAGTTTGCACAGATATGCCCCTTTATGTGATGAACGGGAATCAAGGGCTTTTCAGCCATAAAGCTCAATCCCTTTGCCGTGGAAACTCCCACAAGCAAAGCTCCCACAAGCCCCGGCCCGTACGTTACGGCAATTGCGTCCACATCATCAATTGCCATATTGCAATCACTCAGAGCCTTGTCAACAACATCGCTGATATTTTCAATATGCTTTCTGGAAGCCACCTCAGGAACAACACCGCCAAAGGTCTTGTGCAGCTCAATTTGAGTGTTTATCACATTCGAAAGAACATTTGTGCCGTCCTCAACAACCGCCGCCGCAGTTTCGTCGCACGAGCTTTCAATGGCAAGAATCTTCATTATTCCTTTTCCTCCGTCAATAGCTTTTTCATTACAATTCCATCTTCCTTGCCGTCATAATAACCTTTTCTGACGGCAATTTCTTCATATCCCATTTTTGTATACAATTGTCGGGCAGGAATGTTTCCCACTCTGACTTCAAGATTGATTTCAAAAATGCCCTGGCCTTTGCAGTGCTCCTCAATTTTTCGCAGCATCCCCTCGGCAAGACCTTGCCGCCTGAATGCCCTCAGAACACCCACATTCATAATGTCCGCACTTCCGCAC
The DNA here is from genome assembly GCA_045647905.1 of Clostridia bacterium. GTDB lineage: Bacteria > Bacillota > Clostridia > Monoglobales > Monoglobaceae > SIG440. Next base: position 10,059 of record JAZRMZ010000146.1, on the reverse strand, counting down.
ATATTCCACAGCCCCGCATATCCTGCAATTTTGCCGTCAACAATGGCAACAACATAATATGCCAGCTTATTTTCAAGCTCTTTTTCAAAAGTATTTTTTGCGTAGCCTGATGCAAAGCATTCTTCCTCAACCCTAACAAGTCCGTCAATATGTTCGGGATTCATTTTTTCATATACTATCATAATTCAATTTTTTCAATAAGCCGTTTTAATTCATCGGCACAATTTTCATATATTTCAACACTGCCGCCATAGGGGTCGGCAACATCTCCTGATTCACCCACAAACTCTTTAATTGTGAAAACCTTTTCATCATCAGGCAAAGTCCACTTGTGGTTCATGGTCATTGCAAGAACAATATCCGCACAATCAAACATCTCCTGCGTTGTCTGTTTGGGAATATACGAACTCAAATCAATCCCCCATTGTGAAACAGCCTCAACAGCATTTTTCTCGGCACCTTGCGTTCCAAGAACACACAGCCCTGCAGAGGATGCAACACCGTTTTTGCCAAGGCTGTTGAAAATTCCTTCTGCCATTGGACTTCGGCAGGTGTTTCCCGTGCAGACAAATAGCACCGATTTTGCAGTTTCGGCATCAATCCGCTTTCCTGCCGCCGCCTTGTATAATCTGTTTTTGACAGCACGCCAAAGTCCATCATCAGGAATTTCGGGAGCATAAACCTCCTTTGCCCCCACCTTGTCACATTCACGAAGACAATCAAACAGTTTTTGAGCCGCACTTTCGGGCGAAGATTTGGAGCCAAGGGAAATAAAATGCACGTAATCGGGCAAAATATCCTTCATTTCATCAAAAGCAATAACTGCCACCTTCCCAAAGGCAACACGCTTTGAAAGAAACTCCCTCACAGCTTTATCACTGCCGCCGAGAATATAAACAAGTGCTTTGGGCGAATAATGCTTATATTTCATTCCTGGTGCTTTTGGAATATCATCCTTTTTCACTTCACTGCTAATCAGAACTTCCCCAAGAACCTCGCGAAGCTGTTCAACAGAAACGCCGCCCGGTCTCAGAACCGTCGGAGTTTCTGAAGTCATATCAATCACCGTGGATTCAACTCCAACCTGAGCATCGCCGCCACGGATTATCCCCGCAACTCTGCCGTTCATATCCTCAAAAACATGTTCAAAAGCGGTGGGGCTTGGTTTTCCCGAAATATTGGCACTGGGTGCCGCAAGAGGAACACCGCAAGCCTTGATGAACGCACGTGCAGTTTCATTTTCGGGAATCCGTATTCCAACGGTGTTCAATCCTGCCGAAACACAATCGGGAATAACCGATTTTTTTCTGAAAATGACGGTCAACGGCCCCGGCCAGAATTTTTCAGCAAGGAGCTTTGCCCCCTGCGGTATCTCATCCACAAACCCCTCAACCTCCGAGAAATCTGAAACATGAACAATCAACGGATTATCCGAAGGTCTGCCTTTTGCTTCAAAAATCTTTGCAACGGCAGATTTGTCAAGAGCATTTGCACCAAGACCGTAAACAGTCTCGGTTGGGAATATCACCGTTTCACCTTTTTTTATCAATTCCGCAGCAGCCTTCAAATCCCCGGCTGTTGCTTCAAAAATTCTTGTTTCCATAGAAACAAACCTCTTTTTATACTTTAATTTTCCTCACCCTGAAGCCTCAACTTCTCACTCTGGTCTGTTGTGATGAGCGCATCAATGATTTCATCAATGTCACCATTCATAATTGCTTCAATCTTATATAATGTAAGTCCGATTCTGTGATCAGAAACTCGTCCCTGAGGGAAGTTATATGTTCTGATTCTTTCGCTTCGGTCGCCCGTACCAACCTGACTCTTTCGGTCTGCCGCAATGGCATCCTGCTGCTTTTGAAGCTCTGCTTCATACAATCTTGAACGAAGAACCTTCATTGCCTTATCCTTGTTCTTGTGCTGCGAACGTTCATCCTGACATTCAACAATCACACCTGTGGGGATATGGGTAATACGAATTGCCGACTCTGTTTTGTTAACGTGCTGACCGCCCGCACCGCTGGCACGATAGGTGTCAATCTGCAAATCGGCAGGGTTGATTTCAAAGTCAACCTCCTCCGCTTCAGGAAGCACCGCAACAGTTACGGTTGAGGTATGAATTCTGCCCTGAGACTCTGTTTCGGGAACACGCTGAACACGGTGAACACCGCTCTCATATTTGAGACGGCTGTATGCACCCTGACCTTCAATCATAAAGGAAACTTCCTTGATTCCGCCAATACCGATTTCGCTCAGGTTCATCACTTCGGTCTTCCAGCGTTTTGATTCCGCATACATTGAATACATTCTGTAAAGGTCTGCCGCAAAAAGTGCCGCCTCATCGCCGCCTGCACCGCCACGGATTTCCACAATAACGTTTTTGTCATCGTTGGGGTCTTTGGGAAGAAGCAAAATTTTCAGTTCTTCTTCAATAACCTCAATATTCGCCTTTGCCTCCGAAATTTCATCCTGAAGCATTTCCTTGAAGTCCTTGTCGGTTTCAGGGTCATCAAGCATCATTCGGGCATCCTCAATGGTATTCATATTCATTTTGTATTCTTTGTACTTCTCCACGATTGGCGTCATATCAGAATGTTCTTTACACAGCTTGCGCCAGTTGTCCATATCCGCCATAACCGCAGGGTCGCTGATTTTTACCGCAAGCTCCTCATGCTGTTGTTCAATAAACGATAATTTTTCAAACATTGTTTTTTCCTTTCTATTTCTCTATCTCACCACGTGACAACGCCGTGAGATATGAATCAATAAATCCGTCAAGGTCGCCGTCCATAACCGCACCGGTGTTACCTGTTTCAAAATTGGTTCTGTGATCCTTCACCATGCTGTACGGATGGAACACATATGAACGAATCTGACTTCCCCAACCGATTTCCATCTGAACACCCTTGATGTCTTCAATTTTTTCCTTCTGTTCACGCTCAGCAATTTCAACCAGCTTTGATTTGAGCATTTTCATTGCAGTTTCACGGTTTTTGTGCTGTGAACGTTCATTCTGACAGGTAACGATAACCCCTGTTGGAATATGGGTTATGCGAATTGCCGACTCTGTTTTGTTAACGTGCTGACCGCCTGCGCCGCTGGCACGGTAAGTATCAACCTTCAGGTCTTCGGGGCTGATGTTGATTTCAATGTCATCATTGATTTCAGGCATAACATCAAGTGATGCAAATGAAGTATGCCGTCTGCCCGACGAATCAAAGGGCGAAATTCTCACAAGACGGTGAACACCCTTTTCACACTTTGCATAACCATAAGCATTGACACCTTCAATCTGGAAGGTAACGCTCTTTATTCCTGCTTCTTCACCGTCAAGGAAATCAAGTGTTTCAATCTTGAAGCCACGGCGTTCAGCCCAGCGTGTGTACATACGGTAAAGCATTTCGCACCAGTCCTGAGCTTCTGTTCCGCCTGCACCTGCATGAAGGGTCAGAATTGCATTGTTGCCGTCATATTTTCCCGACAAAAGGGTTTCAAGCTTCATTGAGCTGAGATTATCGGACAATTCTTTGAATCCGCTTTTTACCTCATCAAGAACACTTTCGTCGTTTTCTTCAATGGCAAGGGCAACAAGTGTTGTCAAATCGTCCCACAGGGCATAAAGGGCATCATAGCGTTCAACTTTGTTTTTCAGACCTTTTATTCGCTGCAGAACCTTTCCTGCCGCCTCCATATCGCCATAGAAGTCGGGCTCCATTGTTTTTGCATCCAGTTCAGAAATCTCTTCCATCGTTTTTTCGATGTTAAAGTGAATCCCTCAAATCTGTAATATCTTTCTTCATTCCGTCAAGTTCAAGTTTATATTCATCGAATTCTATCACATTCTCACATCCTTTAAAAATATTTTTAGAACAATTTTCAAAACTTAATTTTCATCCTTGCCCAGACAGCATTGTTTATATTTTTTTCCGCTTCCGCAGGGACAAGGGTCATTTCTGCCCACCTTTGTTGATTTCACAACGGGCTTCTTCTGAACCGTTCCGTCACCGCCGTGATTTTCGGCAATGGGCTTGGCAACCTGCTTGCGTTCAATGTTGGACTGAAGAACCACATGGAAAAGCTGTTTTACCGTTTCCTCCTTGATGATTGCAATCATCTCTTCAAACATATCCATGGCTTCAAACTTATATTCAATAACCGGATCACGCTGAGCATAAGCACGGAGATTGATTCCGTGACGAAGCTGCTCCATACTGTCAATATGGTCCATCCATTTTGCATCAACAACACGAAGAAGAATGATTCTCTCAACCTCACGCATACTTTCGCCAAACATTTCTTCTTTTTCGGCATATTTTGCAAGAACCTTTTCCATCAAATCGTCAGCAAGAGACTCAACCGTCATTCTGTCAATCTCAACAGGCTCAAAGTCAAAAGCGCCCTCACCCAAATCTCCGAAAACAACCGTAAGCTGTTCACGAATGTTTTCCCAGTTCCAGTTTTCGGCATAGTTTTCAGAGCCTGCGGCACGGGAAATCACGTCCTCAAGAACGCTTCTCATCATCTTTTCAACGGTTTCCTTCAGGTCAACCCCGTCAAGAACTTCGTTTCTCTGACCGTAAATCTTTTCTCTCTGCTGATTGTTCACATCATCATAACTGAGAACGTGTTTTCTTATATCAAAATTTCGTCCTTCAACACGAGCCTGAGCTGTTTCAATTGAGTTTGAAACAATCTTACTTTCAATGGCATCATCCTCAGTGAAGCCAACCATTTCCATAATTCTGTTGATTTTATCCGCCGCAAAAAGTCTCATAAGGTCATCTTCAAGGGAAAGGAAGAATCTTGACTTTCCGGCATCACCCTGACGTCCTGCACGACCTCTGAGCTGATTGTCAATGCGTCGGCTTTCGTGACGTTCGGTACCCATAATATAAAGTCCGCCCGCTTCAAGAACCTCTTTCTGTTCAGGCTCAATCTGTGCCTTGTATTTGTCATTCAGTTCCTTGAAGGTTTTTCTTGCATTGATGATTTCTTCATCGTCAGTTTCGGCAAAACCCGTTGCCTGAACAATCAGTTCGGGAGTGAATCCCATCTGTTCCATTTCCTTTTTGGCAAGGAACTCTGCATTACCACCAAGGACAATATCCGTACCACGACCTGCCATGTTGGTTGCAATAGTAACAGCACCCTTCTTTCCTGCCTGAGCAACAATTTCAGCTTCCTTTTCGTGCATCTTGGCATTCAACACATTATGTTTGATTCCTCTGCGTTTGAGGAGCGAACTGAGAAGCTCGGATTTTTCAATTGAAACCGTACCGATAAGCACAGGCTGGCCTATTGCGTGAGCTTTCTCAACCTCGCTTATAACGGCATTGAATTTTCCTGCCTCCGATTTATAGATTGCATCAGGTAAATCCTCACGGAGCATAGGCTTGTTTGTTGGAATCACCACAACATCAAGATTATATATTTCACGGAATTCCATTTCTTCGGTAAGGGCTGTACCTGTCATACCCGAAAGCTTGTCATAAAGACGGAAGAAATTCTGGAAGGTAATGGTTGCAAGGGTCTTGCTCTCATTTTCAACTTTAACCCCTTCCTTCGCCTCAATTGCCTGATGAAGCCCGTCGCTGTAACGGCGGCCGAACATAAGACGTCCCGTAAATTCATCAACAATGATAACCTGACCGTCCTTCACAACATAATCAATATCACGTTTCATTGTTCCGTATGCTTTGATTGCCTGATTGATGTGGTGGGAATATGTCATATTCTCAGGGTCTGTCAGATTTTCAATACCAAAGGCCGCCTCAACCTTTTTCACGCCTGAAGGTGTGAGTGTTGCGGTTTTTGCCTTTTCGTCAACAACATAGTCAACATCGTTATATAAATCTTCATCCTCCGCCTTGCTGTCGGTTTCAACAACACGTCGGTGAGTCAGCATTTTTGCAACAGCGTTTGCCTGTTCATAAAAAATCGTTGATTTGTCGCCAACGCCCGAAATAATGAGAGGTGTTCTTGCTTCATCAACCAGAATACTGTCAACTTCATCCACAATGGCATAGCTGTGACCACGCTGAACACGGTTTTCCTTGTAGATAACCATATTGTCACGAAGATAGTCAAATCCCATTTCGTTGTTTGTTCCGTAGGTAATGTCAGCAGCATAAGCCTCACGGCGTTCCTTGTTTTCCTTTTCGTGAATAATCAAACCAACTGAAAGTCCAAGGAAGTTATAGAGTTTTCCCATCCACTCACTGTCACGCTTTGCAAGATAGTCATTAACCGTAACGATATGAACACCCTTGCCCGACAGAGCGTTGAGATAAGCAGGGAGAGTTGCAACCAGAGTTTTACCCTCACCTGTTTTCATTTCGGAAATTCTGCCCTGATGAAGAACAATACCACCAATAATCTGAACACGGAAGTGCTTCATTCCAAGAACACGCCAAGCCGCCTCACGGCAAACCGCAAAGGCTTCGGGAAGGATGTCGTCAAGGGTCTCGCCCGATGCAAGACGTGCCTTAAAAGTATCCGTCATACCACGAAGCTCGCTGTCGGTTTTCTTCTGCATAACAGACTCCAAAGCCATAACCTGGTCGGCAATGGGATATATTCTTTTCAATTCGCGTTCACTGTACGTGCCCACAAATTTTTCAATCAAACCTTTGAAACTCATAAACTGTACCTCCAAAACAACATATATATCCAGTCTAATTACAATTATATCTAGTATAACACACTTTTACGAATTACACAAGTGTTCTTTTCAATTCTTGGGCAAATTTTTGGAATATATTTCATATGACAAGCCATAATATAGACATATAAACAACAGAAAGGATGTTTTTTGATGCTGGCAGAACTTTCAACAGGTATTTCCTCCGTTTTTTTTCGTATGATTGGCTCCGAAAAAAAGACCGCTGCCTTGCGTGATGCAAAACAGCGTGAACTGATTTCAAGCATTGAAAATGCAAAAATCGAAATTAAACTTGCCCTTGACAACTTCAACAACGTAACCGAGCCAAAGCTCATAGACTTTTATATCTACAAAATACTCTCCGAACAAACCCGCTTCGAGCATTTGCTGTCCGAATATAAGGAGACATACCCCGCCCCTGACGATTTGAAGCCAAACTACGCAAATCTTTGCTCCGACTGCTGATTTTCAACCAAACAAAAGATTCTTCGCTAATCGCCCGGAACAACACCTGCTGAATCACCGTCATTCTGAGCGTAGCGAAGAATCCTTCCAACTCACTTATTCAATTGTCATTTTTCCGAAAAATGCAGGAATATGGAAGTCTGGCTTTTCTCTGTCCACCATACTCCAGCAGCCATAATGGGGGAACTCGGTTTCATCACCACACTTATACACATTTGCAGGATGCTCAAGCCCTGTTTTGAACTCATAATCGGGAATATACTTTTTGAGCAATTCAAAAGAAACTGTGTAATCAAGAGTCCAGTAATCCTCAAAAATCTCGGTTTTTATATTCAATGATTCAATGTCCTCAACAGTAAGAGGTGTTTTGTCGTATCTGTCCTTACGGAAAGCAATATTGGCAATTCCGCCTGCATTCATTTCAAAATTAAAGTATCTGTCTGTGTGAACAGGGTCAAAATTCATGAACCATTCAAGACAGCTGTCAAGATTCACAAGCTCCAGATGCTGTGTTTTTGTCACAAGAGGATTTTTTTCATAGGCAACAAAATGCGCATGAAATCCCTCGTCACTATAAGTTGCACTGAATTCAACTTTGGGATTATACCCCTCATTGATATAATCTGTAATTGTAATAACCGGAATATTATCCGACCCTTTTTTCTTTATAGTATACATAGTTGATCTCCTTTGAAATTCTTTTGTATGATTATTATATCAGTTACCTGTCAAGAAGTCAATAAGTTCATCTTGCCAAAATCACAAAAAACCAATAAGGCTAACCGCCATAACAATCATCCCCACAACAAGACCGAGAATTGACAGATTATGTTCGCCGTAACCTTGCGCCGCAGGCAAAAGTTCATCAACAGATATAAACACCATAATCCCTGCCACCGCCGAAAAAACAATATAATTCAAGGTATCATTCAAAAATGGCAACAAAATCAGATAGCCGATTATCGCCCCCAAAGGTTCTGTCAGTCCCGAAAGAAGCGAATACCAGAACGCCTTCCATTTGTTCCCCGTTGCATAGTATATGGGGACGGCAACAGCAATCCCTTCAGGAATATTATGAATTGCAATGGCGGCAACTATGGGGATTGCAAAGGCAGGAGACCTGAGTGCCGACACAAATGTTGCCATACCCTCAGGGAAATTATGCACAGCCAAAGCCACAGCCGTAATTACACCCGTCCGCATAAGTCCGCTTTTGTTTTTGCCCGTTTCCATGCAGTTGCCCTCAGGAATAAATCTGTCAACAGCCGCAACAAACCCGATTCCCCCAAAAAAAGCAACAGCGTTTATGATATTCCCCGATTTTGCACCATATATCTGAGATAACCCCTCCACCGCCTTCACAAACAGCTCGGCAAAGGAAATATAAATCATCACACCTGCCGAAATTCCAAGAGTGAAGGACAAAAACTTCGTGTTCATTTTTTTTGAAAAAAAAGCCGTCAATCCACCAATTCCCGTGGAAAGTCCGGCAATTGCCGTGAGCAATAATGCAGTTAAAACATCCTTCATTTTTCCAACCCTTTCAATGTACTGGGTGCATTTGCACCTATAACATTTTACACACAGATTGGCATTTTTGTGAAACCGTAACAAAAAAAGGTTCTGTGACAAATGTAGGTTATCAAAGACCCTTCGGCTACGCTCAGGGCAACGTATTCAGATGCTCCGCAAACATTATTGTCATTCTGAGCCCACAGCAAAGAATCTTTCACCCAATATTTACTGAAAAGGCAAAAAAAAAACAAACTGCCGCAAATAAGCATTTTTTCAAATGCTCATTCACAGCAGCCCGCAAAAATTCAATTACGATTATTCTTCGTCACAACCGTCACAGCCGTCACATTCGCCGTCGCAATCAAAATCAAATTCAATGGATTCGCCGCAATTGGGACAAAGAATTTCGCCGTCCATAAGGTCCTCGGTTGTCAGAATAATATCCTCACCGCAGCCCTGGCATACAATTTGGAATTCGTCATCTTCGTCTTCATCAAATTCACCGAAAACTTCATTTCCGATAACATCAATTTCTTCTTCCATTTCATCAAGTGCATCTGCAATGAAGCCCTGTTCATCGTCAATGGCATCAACCTGATCGGCAACATCAGCCAAAAAGTCAATAATCTCGGCAAGAAGCTTTGCTTCATCCTTTTCCTTATCCAGTTTCATTCCGTCAGCAAGACCTTTCAGGTATGCCGCACGTTTTGTTAATTCAGACATCAAAAACGCCTCCTCAAAAAAATATATTTTTAGTAAAAAGCCCGAACCGACCGGTTCGGGCAGAATACACAAAACAACTTAAACTCTTGCAAGATACTCAGATGTTCTTGTATCAATTTTGATAACATCGCCTTCGTTAATAAACGCAGGAACAGTAACAATCGCACCTGTTTCAACAGTAGCAGGTTTTGTAACGTTTGTTGCAGTGTTACCCTTAACACCGGGTTCTGTTGCCGTAACAACAAGCTCAACAAATGTGGGAGGTTCAACTGCAAATACGTTGCCCTTGTATGAAAGAATCATAACCTTCATATTTTCCTTAACGAATTTGAGTGCATCGCCAAGTTCAGCTTCGCTGAGAGGAATCTGTTCATAGTCTTCATCCATGAAATAGTAAAGACCGCCATCCTCATAGAGGTATTCCATTTCCTTTCTTTCAATATGAGCCTTCGGAACCTTTTCTGTGGGGTTGAAGGATCTTTCAACTACGCCGCCTGTAATAACGTTCTTCATCTTTGTTCTTACAAACGCAGCACCTTTACCGGGCTTTACATGCTGAAATTCAACAACCTGGTAAACGTTGCCTTCAAATTCAAAAGTAATGCCGTTTCTGAAATCACCAGCAGATATCATTGGTATTTCCTCCTAAAAATATAATCTAAATTTATTCTACTCTATATTGTATACCACAATTG
>JAZRMZ010000145.1:0-2109 GCA_045647905.1 Clostridia bacterium | reverse complement strand
CATTCTGAGCCAGGGGCGAAGAATCTGCACGTCAGAACCTTAACATTTTCTAAAAACCTTTTAAATTCCCGAACCCGAATTTGCAAGTTTTATAAAGTTTTCAAAAACTGTTGGCAAAATACATTTTATTCAGTATAATGAATACAGAAAAAGGCAAGACCTCAAACGGTTATGCCAAAGACAGTTTATTTATCAAAATAACACGGCTTTGACGGGGCGTGTTATTTTTTTATGGTAATCACTAAAATTTTATTATTATTTCAACAAATTTTTTCACTCCCGACTCCGAATTTGCATTTTCGTCAATGTTACCATAGACAAAGACAAAAAAAAGGTGTATAATACAGAAGTTATCGAAAATTTGAAAGGTGATTTTATGAAAAGAGAAGACCTAAGAAATGTTGCAATCATCGCCCATGTTGACCACGGAAAAACAACGCTGGTTGACGAAATGCTGAAGCAGGGCGGAATTTACCGTGAGAATCAGGTTGTTGAGGACCGAGTTATGGACAACGGCGACCTTGAACGTGAAAGAGGAATCACAATCCTTGCAAAAAACACCTCGGTATATTACAAAGACATAAAAATGAATATAATCGACACTCCCGGCCATGCTGATTTTAGCGGTGAGGTGGAGCGAATACTCAAAATGGTTAACGGCGTTATTCTTCTTGTTGATGCGGCTGAAGGACCAATGCCCCAGACAAGATTTGTTCTGCAAAAGGCTTTGGAAATGAAGCACCGAATCATTATTGTGGTGAACAAGATTGACCGCCCCGATTCACGTCTCAACGAAATTGGCGACGAGGTTCTTGAGCTGCTTCTTGAGCTTGACGCAACGGAAGAACAGCTTGACAGCCCAATAATTTACTGTTCTGGCAGAGCGGGTACGGCATCACTGAGCCCAAATAAGCAGGGCGAAGACCTGACCGTTCTTTTTGAAACAATAAAGAATTATATCCCTGCCCCCGAAGGGGACGAAACGGGCGAGCTTCAGATGCTTGTTTCATCCATTGACTATAACGATTATGTGGGCAGAATTGCCATCGGAAGAATTGAAAGAGGCTGCCTGAAACAAAATCAGGAGGTTATGGTTTGCGATTATCACGGCAAGCACAACCCCTACAAGGCAAAAATCGCAAATCTCTATCAGATTGACGGACTTGGAAGAACAGCCGTAAGCGACGCAAAGGTGGGGGACATTGTTTGTTTTTCGGGTGTGACCGATATTTCAATCGGCGACACCGTTGCATCTGTTGCGGCTCCCGAACCTTTGCCCTTTGTGAAGATTGGCGAACCCACAATCGAAATGACATTCTCGGTCAACGACAGCCCCTTTGCAGGCAGAGAGGGCAAGTTTGTCACATCGCGTCAGATTCGTGAAAGACTTCACAAGGAAATGCTCAAGGATGTTTCACTCCGTGTTGCAGACGGCGAAACAACCGACAGCTTCCGTGTTGCAGGCAGAGGCGAAATGCATATTTCAATCCTCATTGAAACAATGCGCCGTGAAGGCTATGAATTCTCGGTCAGCACTCCAAAGGTGCTTTACAAAACAATTGACGGTCAGCAATACGAACCAATTGAAAGACTTCTCATTGACGTTCCCGAAGAATCAATGGGTGCCGTTATGGAAAAAATGGGCTCACGCAAAGGTGAGCTTACACATATGTCACCTCAGGGCGACAGAATGAGAATTGAATATCTGATTCCTTCAAGGGGTCTGCTGGGCTACAGAAACGAATTCCTCACCGACACCAAGGGCGAAGGTATTCTCAACTCGGTGTTCTATGAATATCAGCCCTTCAAGGGTGAAATAACAAGAAGATTCACAGGCTCACTTGTTTCATTTGACACGGGCGAGGCTGTGGGCTATGGTCTCTTTAAGATTCAGGACAGAGGCGCATTGTTCATCGACCCCGGCACACCTGTTTATGAAGGAATGATTGTTGGAATGAACCCCAAACTTGAGGATATGGCGGTTAATGTGTGCAAAAAGAAGCAGCTCACAAACACCCGTGCATCGGGAAGCGACGAAGCCCTGAAGCTTGTTCCGCCAATCAGGCTGAGTCTTGAAATGTGCATTGAATTTCTTGCGGACGACGAGCT
>JAZRMZ010000144.1:0-10241 GCA_045647905.1 Clostridia bacterium | reverse complement strand
CACCTTAACCCAAAGTTCAAGATACACCTTTGAATCAAGAAATCTTTCGATATCCTGTCTTGCACGGCTCCCGATTTCCTTTAGCTTTTCGCCCTTTTTGCCGATTATAATCGCCTTGTGACTCTGCCGTTCACAATAAATCGCCGCAAGAATTTCATATGTTCCGTTGTCACGTTTTTTCATTCTTTCAATTTCAACAGCAACCCCGTGTGGAATTTCCTGATTGAGGAGTCTCAATGTTTTTTCACGGATAAACTCCGCCACAATCTGACGTTCAGGCTGGTCGGTTATAACGTCCCCCGAAAAGAACTGAGGTCCTTCGGGCAAAAGCTCCTTGATTTCGGACAAAAGCTGCTCCACATTTGCCCCTTTCTGTGCCGACACGGGAACAATTCCGTGGAAGTCATAAAGCTCCTTGAGCTTGTCCAGAACGGGAAGCAGATTGAGCTTTGGAACGGTGTCAATCTTGTTCACAACAAGAATAACAGGGGTGTTCCCCTTTTTCAGCCCCTCAAGTGCCTTTTTCTCTTTTTCATATTCATTTTCATGAAGGTTGCAATCCACCACATACAAAAGCACGTCAATATCCTGAGTTGCGGTGTAAATATATTTTTCCATCTTCTCACCCAGCTTGTTGTGGGGCTTGTGAATTCCGGGCGTGTCAATGAGCACAACCTGACAATTTTCCTCGGTATGCACGCCAAGAATCTTTGTTCGTGTTGTCTGAGGCTTGTTTGACACAATGGCAACCTTCTCGCCGATAATTTTGTTCATAAGAGTTGACTTTCCCGCATTGGGGCGTCCGCAAATGGCAACAAATCCTGATTTCATTTATCCTTCTCCTTATCTTTCTTTGCAAATATAAAAACAGTCCCCAAAAGGGCAAATAATAGCAATTTTATGTATTCCTCTTTAATATAACGGAAAATCCTCATCCAGCCCTCAACCTCGCCAAAAACAGCGATTGCAACAAAAACCGCACCAACAGCAAGAACAAGAACCGCTCCTGCCGCACAATCTTTTGCAATCCGTGCATAAGTACATTTTTCGGGGCTCAACTTGTCCACCATGGCTTCAATTGCCGTGTTCACCAGCTCTGCCGCCATTACGCAGGCAATCACAATTGCCAGAATCGCCTTTTCCGTCCAATCAACGCCAAAAACCGAGCCAAAATAAACAACAGTCAGAACCGCCACAATATGCACCCTGAAATTCCGCTCACAAAGCACAGCATGGCAAATTCCCCGAAAGGCATCTTTAAATCCAAAACCACGTTTTTTCATCGAAGAAGCCCCATTTCCCTGAGAATATCCTCCTGATAACCAAACATTTCTTCCTCATCTTCAGGCGTCATATGGTCATAACCAAACAAGTGAAGCATGGAATGAACCGTAAGAAATCCAATCTCACGTTCAAAGGAATGTCCGTATTCATCCGCCTGTTCGGCAGCTCTTTCAAGAGAAATTACAATATCCCCCAGAAACAGTTCGCCGCTTGGGGTAAACTCCTTGCATTCCTCAAGAATGTTGCCCTCCTCATCGTATTCAAGCAAAGGAAAGGACAGCACATCCGTGGCGCGGTCAATATTTCTGTGTTCACGATTCAGCTCACGGATTTCCTCATTGTCGGTGAACATAAGGCTGATTTCCGCCTTGCTTCCAAACTCAAAATCCATATATTCAAGGGCCGCCTTCACCGCAGTCCGCACCAAGTCACGGATTTCCTTTGTGACCTTGAATTTTTTCTGATTATTTCTGATTGCTACCTTCATTTATTCTTCTTCCTTTACCGCTGAATTTTGAAACTCTTTCACGTTCAAGAGTCTTCTTTTCGTAGGCTTTAACAATTCTCTGCACAAGGGGATGCCGCACAACATCTGCCTCGCTGAGATACATAAATTCAATTCCCTCAATGTTTTTGAGGACAATTTCAGCATCACGAAGTCCCGACTTTTTGTTTCCGGGCAGGTCAATCTGAGTGATGTCACCGGTCACAACAATCTTTGACGAAAATCCCATACGTGTCAGGAACATCTTCATCTGTTCGGCTGTGGTGTTCTGCGCTTCATCAAGGATGATGAATGCATCGTCAAGGGTTCGGCCTCTCATATACGCAAGGGGTGCAACCTCAATCAAGCCCCTTTCCACGTTTTTGTGGAAAGCCTCGCCCCCAAGCATATCCCCAAGAGCATCAAAAAGAGGCCTCAGGTACGGGTCAACCTTTTCCTGCATATCACCCGGAAGAAATCCCAATGACTCGCCTGCTTCAACAGCCGGACGTGTGAGAATAATTTTGTTGACCTCCTTGTTTTTGAAAGCCTTCACAGCCATGGCAACTGCAAGATAAGTCTTTCCCGTTCCGGCAGGACCTATGCCAAAAACAATGGAATTCTTTTCAATTGCAGAAATATACTTTTTCTGGCCGAGGGTTTTTGCACGAATGGGTGTTCCCCTTGATGTTATGCAAACGCAGTCCTGCCCCAAGGTTGTGAGCTCCTCGTCATTGCCCTCCTCAATCTGAGACATAACATAACGAACCTCCTGCTCGCCGATTGCCGTGCCTCCGTGCGCCATTCCAAGAAGATTGTTGATAACCCTTGTTGCCTTGTCAACAGCTTCAGGCTCGCCGCCCACCTTGATTTCAGAACCACGGTTGATAACCGCAACATCAAAGGTCTTTTCAATCAATCTGATATTTTCATCAAAGCTCCCGAAAAGATTAATCAAAAGCTCCATTCTTTCAACTTCAATATGACGTTCCATAGAAGAATCCTTTCTTATCCAATGTTAAAAACACATAATTTACCTATTTTATCTCATTTATATCATACTCCAAAAACTCCGTTTTGTCAATAATTCTTTGCTGTCCAATGTCCTCCATGCACACATATTCAACCGTAACCAGAACCCCGTTTTCACTCTCGGCAAAATCCACCCTTTTTTCCATAATTTTTGCATCGGCGGGAATTTCCTTTTCAATCTCCGTCCCAAGCTCCTCCGCCCCGATTTCAACGGTTTTTTCAAGAGAACGGGTTTTGTTTTCCGTGTTGTATTCAACATAATTCCTTGAGGTTACAAAAACCGACGGCAAGAATGACACAGGAGCCTTGTATTCTTTTTTTTGTTCTTTCTCGTCGCACTTTTCAAAAGGACTTTTCGCACCTCTGTAAAATTTCAGTTCCTTGCCCATTATCGAAATACTGTACCGCTTTTTTTCCTGTCCCGTATATATTTTTTCAATATATTCAAAAGTATATTCACCTGATTTTTTATAAGTTGTTTCGGCATATATTTCACCAAAGGAATGGACAAATCTCATGCCCTTTGCTTCGCTGTCAACAACTCCGCTCACAAGCAAATCGCCCTTTTCAACAAAGCTGTTGAGAGATACAAGATGCTTGCCCGACTTAATCGCCAGATTCTTAACAACTCCATCCCTTTCAGCCACAATATCGCAAGGCACATCCGCATCAACTCTGATTGGGGTGTCAAGGCGTTCCTTTATTTCAACATAAACCCTCGACCCCTTCAGACTTATTCCAATCCACGCAATATCATCAAACTTTGTCATCATTCTGTTTCGCACCGAAGCATCATCAATTTCATCGGTAACCGCTCCGTGATAAACGCCAAATTCCTTCAGCCCCAAAAGAATGTCCTTTGTGGCAATCCGTTCATTACCCACCACATCAATACCCACAATATGGCTTGACAAATACCACAGAATAACAAAAAAAAGAACAACTCCCGCCAATGCTGCCTTGCGCTTTCTGTATCTGTGCAAAAGAAAAGGCAAACCGTGCCTTTCGGTTATGGATACATGGGTTCGTGTTTTCCTTGCAATCTCACGAATTTCACGGAATCCTCCAATGCTTATGCAGGCAGTGATGCGTTCCTGACCTAATCTCCGCACATTGCTGAGATAAATTCCACGCCGCATACAGATATTCAAAAAACGTTCACAAAAATGACCTTCGGCACAAATCACAACATAGCCCTTCAAAAACACAGCAGTTTTTTCAATCCACACACTATCATCCCTCTTTCACAAAACCCATATTGTCAATTACTCCCACAACAAACATCATTTCCTGCGTAACGCTTCTGATTTCCAGATTTTCTCCCAATATCCTGATGCTTCGGGGATTGGCTTCAAGAACAATCCTTTGGGGCGTGTATTCCGAAATCCCTTTATAATTTTCAATAACCGCTTCACGGTTTCCAATCATCACAATTTTGGGAATATCAAGAACAACCTCCTTTGATGCCTCAAAACCATCGGCAATTTTTTCACGCAAAGTCTGTTTTTCGCCTTTTGTCATACGCTTTTTCCGCAAATATAATCACCTCTCCTGAAAAACAAAGTACACCTACAAAACTTTATGCGTAAATCCTCCGGTTAATGAATATATATACATAAACCATCCCCGAAAGGTATGAATAATCATGTTTTCAAACACCCAAAGAATCTTTAAAGGCTTAATCACCCTACTGACTCTGTATCTGACAGTTTTTCTTGTGATTCTTCCTCAGAACTGTCTTTCAGCCGCCAAGGAAGGTCTGTTTTTGTGTCTTAACAATGTAATCCCCTCTTTATTCCCCTTTTTTGTGTGCAGCGGAATTCTTGCGGAATCAGGGTTTTCGGTACTTTGCAGCCGCTTTCTTTCCTCATTTATGCGACCTCTTTTCCGTCTTCCAGGTGCAGGGGCAATGACCTTTCTTCTTGGAACGGTCAGCGGCTATCCCGTTGGAGCATCCTCCGCCGCCGAGCTTTATGCAACAGGACAATGCACCCTCACCGAGGCACGCCGCATGACGGCGTTTTGCAACAACTCAAGTCCCATTTTTATTATTGGCCTGGTTGGCACAGGCTTGCTTGGCAATACTACCACAGGCTATCTTTTGTATGCATCTCACATAATATCGGCACTAATCACAGGTCTGATTTTCAGATTTTACGGCAAAGAACCCGCCTCATCAATGCGAACACTCCCTTCCTCCGACCCAAAGCACACAAAAAAAACCGCCATTTTCTCCTTTGGCGGAATAATCGACCGTTCGGTTTTTTCCACCCTGAAGGTATGCGGTTTTATTATTTTCTTTTCTGTTTTTGCCGAAGGAATCCCCGCCTTTGGCGGGAAGCCGTATCTTTGCAGTTTTATTGAAATTGCAGGCGGCGTGCGGCTTTTGGTTCAATCTGCCCCAACCCATAAGTTTTTTCTGCCCGCACTTTCATTTCTTCTTGGATTTTCGGGGTTGTCGGTTTTGCTCCAGATTGCATCAATTATTGTGCCCAAAGGCCTTTCAATGAAGCCCGTTGTAGTTGGCAAACTTCTTCAGGGAATATTTTCCTTTGTCATAACATGGCTTCTGACAAATATTTTCCCCGTGACCCAAACAGCTTCCGTCATAACCGACCACAGCTCCTTTCCACAGGAAATTTCCGTCCCCGATTCAATTCTTTCCGCAGTTTTGTCGGTATTCTTTGTTGTTATGCTGCTGAAAGGCGCAATTTTTCTTTCATCAAGAGCAAAAATCAAAGGCTGATAAATCGCATCAATTTCCCAAATCAGGGATTTTTATTTCGGTCAGCTTTTCGTTGGTGTTGATTTCCTTCAGGATGCTTTCCAGCTTTTCTTCCGCAAGCTCAATGTCCTTCAGAAACTCATCGGCAGAAATACGAAATGCACCGCTTCCAAAAATTATAATCTGTTCAAGACGGTCGGAGGTTGCAACCTTGACGCTGTAATTTTTCTTGCTGATGTCACGGGCGGTACGCTCAATGTAGCTGTCGGCAGTTTCGGCTTCTTTGGTGTATACCACATCAAGATTTCCCACGTGTTCACAGCTCCCCAATCCCCCTTTGACCTTGTAAGCATCAAACACAACAATAATTTCACAACTGCGCATTTCCTTGTAGTTTGAAAGACGGTTGATAAGATAATTTCGGGCAATGTCAAGGTCTTCGGTGGTGGCATTGTTCAGGTCAAACCACGCAAAAAGCACGTTGTATCCGTCAACCAAAAGATATTCTCCCTTTGTTGGCTGTGCCGCCTTATATTTCTTCACAACCGATTCGGGGAGCTTTTGTGACTTAAAACCTGTGTGGGGCTTTCGCTGTACCTTGCCGTAGGTTCGTTCAAAAATGCGCATCAGCTCCTCGTCATCCGCAAAATTTGAGCTCCGTTTTGGAGCTCTTTGAGCCACAGAAATTTCTTCTGCGGCTTTTTTCCGTACATCCTCAATATGCATATGGTCATAAACCTCGTTCCACTTAACAACAAAACCCGCGCCGTGGTCGCAAAAAACCGAATCGGGGGTGTTGAGTGTATCCTGTTCGGGGTCATAGCCCATATCTTGAATAATTGCATCCTGATTTTTGCAGGGTTCATAACCTGCAGGCATACATTCAAGAGAGCCAAGGCCGTGAGTATACGCACGGACATCGGCCGAATAGTTGCACGTACTCACAACAGGTGCATAACCTTTCAGAACAGAAATGTCGTCCTTTGTTTCGGGAGGTGTGAATTTTCCTCCCATATTCTGAATATCGGTCATCGCACGGCCCAACGATGCGGTTGGAACGGTCAGAGTGAAGCTGTACCACGGTTCAAGGAGAACAGACTCCGCCTGCATAAGACCGTGACGAACAGCACGATAAGTAGCCTGACGAAAATCGCCGCCCTCGGTATGCTTTTTGTGTGCTCTGCCTGCAACAAGGGCAATTTTTATATCGGTTATGGGCGAGCCCGTGAGAACACCCAAATGTGTTTTTTCCTCCAGATGGGTCAGTATCAGCCTTTGCCAGTTTTTTTCAAGCATATCTTCACTGCAATTGCTTGTGAACACTAAACCGCTTCCCGATTTTCCCGGTTCAAGAATCAGATGAACCTCAGCATAATGACGCAAGGGTTCAAAGTGACCCACCCCGAGAACGGAATTACGAATTGTTTCCTTATATATAATACCTCCCTGTTCAAAAGCCACATTCATATCAAAACGTTCCTTCAAAACAGACTTGAGAACCTCGGACTGAATTTCGCCCATGAGCTGAATATGAATTTCGTTCAGTTGCTCGTGCCACACGGTGTGAAGCTGAGGGTCCTCCTCCTCATACTTTTTCAGATTGCGAAGTGCCGTGTTGATGTCATACCCCTCATCCAACACAACCTTATACGAAAAGACCGGTTCAAAGGTAAAACTTGTCAAATCCTGTTCAAAGCCAAGCCCCTGCCCCGCAAAGGATTGGGTCAGTCCCGACACGGCGCAGATTGTTCCGGCAGAGGCTTCCTGCTCGCTTCGGTATTTGAGACCTGAATAGATTCTGATTTCATTAACCTTTTCTTCATTTATAATATCCTTCACACAAAGCCTTCCGCCGGTTATTTTCATGTGAGTCAGGCGATTGCCCCGTTCATCGCTTGTTATTTTGAACACCTTTGCCCCAAACTTATCCTTTGGACTGTTTGGCCGGGTATAAAGGTCAAGGGCAGAGATTAATTCCGATATGCCATCGGTTTTCAATGCCGAACCAAAGTAGCAGGGAAAGAGCTTTCTTTCCGCAATGGCAAGGGCTATGGAATCCTCTGAAAATTCGCCCTTTTCAAAAAATTCGGACATAAGCCCTTCACTGCACACCGCAAGGGATTCGGCTTCATCTGAATTTTTTTCGGATACTGCCTGCATATCAATGCAAGCCGTGCTGAAAGTGTTTTTCAGCTCCAAAAGGAGCTTGTCACGGTCGGCAACCGCCATATCCATTTTGTTAACAAAAATAAAAGTCGGCACCTTATAACGGCTGAGCACCTTCCACAGCGAGCTTGTGTGACTCTGAACCCCGTCAGATGCACTTATAAGAAGAATTGCATAATCAAGAACACCAAGAACCCTCTCGGTCTCTGCCGAAAAATCAACGTGCCCCGGAGTGTCAAGGAGCGTGAACTCGGTTATGTCGGTTGAAAAGGTTGCCTGTTTGGAGAAAATGGTTATTCCCCGATTCCGCTCTATTTCGTTTGTGTCCAAAAAAGCATCCTTGTTATCCACTCTGCCCAGAGAGCGGATTTCACCCGTCAGATATAAAACTGCTTCGGAAAGTGTTGTTTTTCCGGAGTCAACATGGGCAAGTACGCCGATTGAAATTTTCTTTTTCATAATAAAAATCTCCTTTCCGCCGCCATACACCGACACAAATAGCAATTAAATTTCTCCTGTCCGCATGGCAAGGAATGACAAGAGATTTTTACGCCCATGTGCGTTCCTGAGCAAACGCGAAGGAAATTTCGCACGGGCAATCAAATCCGCCGGAGGAAATAATGTGAAAGTTCATTTCACATTATTGCCTCCACAATATATTGTTATTTCTTTTTATTATACCAATCAATATCTTGTGTGTCAACACCTGTTTTTGAACAGATTTTTTCGAAAAATTATGCCCAATTTGCAGAAAAATATATAAAAAACAAAAAAATTTTCAAGGCGCAAATTTTGTCAAACCTTGATGCTGTGTGGGTTTGAGCCTTTGCAAAAAATTTGCTAAAAAAA
This sequence comes from Clostridia bacterium, assembly GCA_045647905.1. Taxonomy (GTDB): domain Bacteria; phylum Bacillota; class Clostridia; order Monoglobales; family Monoglobaceae; genus SIG440. The sequence goes on along the minus strand of JAZRMZ010000144.1, from coordinate 1,701 downwards.
TTTGCACTTTGGGTATTGACAATTGGGCGTTACTAATATATAATATCAATATGTAGCGGTCAGGTAAAAAACCAAAAACTATATCTTGTGTTTCACATCAAAAGCAGACACAAGCGAACAATTGCCCCGCCACAGGAGGAAAATCCATGAAAATAGGCGGACTTATGAAGATGACTCTTCTGGATTATCCCGGAAAAATTGCTTGTACGGTGTTTCTGGAGGGCTGCAATTTCAGATGTCCTTTTTGCCACAATTTACCGATAGTTGATTTCTGCTCCTCAGATACAATGTCTGAGGAGGAATTTTTCACCTTTCTGGCAAAAAGGCAGGGGCTTCTTGACGGAGTGTGTGTCACCGGCGGTGAGCCTCTTTTGAATCCCGAAATCTTTGATTTTTTGAAAAAAATAAAGGATTTGGGTTTTAACATCAAGCTGGACACAAACGGAAGTTTTCCGAAAAAACTCAGAGAAATTGCAGAACTTGGACTTTGTGATTATGTTGCAATGGACATCAAAAATTCACCGTCAAAGTATTCCGAAACCTCCGGTTGCCACAAAATCACCTTCGATTCGGTTCGGGAGAGTATAGATTTTCTCAAAACTTCGGGGATTCCCCATGAATTTCGGACAACGGTTGTCAGAGAATTTCATACGCCGGGGGATGTGTCCGAAATCGCCCGGATTATCGGAGAAGAAGAAAGCTATTTTATTCAGCCTTTCCGTGACGGCGAAACGGTTATCCAAAGCGGACTAACCGAATTTGATACAGAGGAGCTGAAAGAGCTTCTTTCGGCGGCAAAGGAATTTGCTCCAAAAGCACAAATCAGAGGCGCTGAATTGTAGAGGATAGAGCTTAGGCTCTTTTAAATATTACGTCATAGAAGACAAAAAAATAAAAAGGAGATGGAATTATGTATAAGGTAAGAAAAAGAGATAATTCGCTGGTTGAATTCGATTTGTCCAAAATCAGCGATGCAATGGTTCAGGCGTTTGAAGCACAGAACAGACAGTACAATATGAATATAATTGACTTTCTGGCACTGAAGGTTACTGCAGATTTTGAACCCAAGGTTACGGATGATGCAATCACCGTTGAAGCAATTCAGGACAGTGTTGAAGAAGTTCTTGTTCAGGCAGGCTATGCCGATGTTGCAAAAGCATACATTCTTTACAGAAAGCTCCACGAAAAAATGCGTAATATGCAGTCAACAGCACTGGATTATCAGCAGGTTGTGGACAACTATCTGAAAATCAACGACTGGCGTGTTAAGGAAAACTCAACCGTTACATATTCTGTTGGCGGTTTGATTCTTTCAAACTCAGGTGCCATCACCGCAAATTACTGGCTCAGCGAAATTTATGACGAAGAAATTGCTGATGCGCACAGAAGTGCGGATATTCATATTCACGACCTTTCGATGCTCACAGGTTACTGTGCAGGTTGGTCGCTGAAACAGTTGATTCAGGAAGGTCTTGGCGGTGTTGAGGGCAAGATTACCTCTGCTCCCGCAAGCCACCTTGCAACTCTCTGCAACCAGATGGTTAACTTCCTTGGAATTATGCAGAACGAATGGGCAGGTGCTCAGGCATTCAGTTCATTTGATACCTACCTTGCACCCTTTGTAAAGGTGGACAATCTTTCATACGAACAGGTTAAGAAGTGCATCGAATCCTTTATTTACGGTGTTAACACTCCCTCACG
>JAZRMZ010000143.1:0-20826 GCA_045647905.1 Clostridia bacterium | reverse complement strand
CCTCACGCCATGCATTTTCATCAAATGCCGACATTTCTTTTCTCAAATCAGATTGCAAATCAGACATATACCGTATTCCGCCAAATGCAACGGTCAGGAAAAACAAGGCTATGTATAGCCTCTTGCTTGTTACAATCCGCTTGAGCATACTTTTTGTTTTTGCAGTTTTCCTTTCTTTTATAGGTCAACACCTCCATATGTAAGTGTTAACCATTTATAAACTTTTATACCGCATTTTTCATGTTTTTTGGAATTTTTATGGTATATTCAATATATTCTTCGTTTTCCACCTTGGTTGACTGGGCAGGAATACCCGACTTTTTCATCATATCCACAGCCTGTCGGATTGTGTTGGAGAAAATCCTCACATCCTTGAAAACACGAATGTTTTTGGTTTTGTCCTCCTCCTTGATTTCCTGTCCCACATTAAGCATAGATTCCACCAGTTCCTCAGACTTTGCAACATTAAGGCCTCTTGCAACCATAACATTCAGAGCTCTCATCCGACTCTTTTCATCGGTCAATCTCAACAAAGCCCTTGCGTGTCTTTCGCTGAGATTATGCTCCGAAAGAATTGCACGGATTTGCGGTGACAGCTTCAGAATGCGGATTTTATTGGCAATGGTTGACTGTTTCTTTCCAAGCCGCTCCGCAAGCTCCTCTTGCGTTATGCCATGTTCCGAAAGCAACGAACAAAAGGCCTCCGCCTCCTCCATATAACCAAGATTCTCCCTTTGAATATTCTCAATCAAAGCCATAACTGCACTGTCTGTTCCGCCTGCTCTGACAACAATTGCCGAAATCTGACCCATTCCCAGCTTTTTGCACGCCCTGAGTCTGCGTTCCCCGGCAATAAGCTCAAAATCATAATCATTAATCTGCCTCACAACAACAGGCTGCATCAGTCCGTATTGCTTTATGGATGCACAAAGGTCCGAGAGCGCCTCCTCAGACATTTCCCGCCTTGGCTGATAAGGATTTGGTCGAACACTCTCAATTGGCAAATAAACCGCTTTTGTATTTTTTTCTTCTGTATACATACCTGACATAAATAATCTCACCTTTCCTGAACAACCACCCGGGATTGTCCAAATCCTTTGTTACCTCAATTTTATCATATAAAACCAAAAATTACAAATTTTTCCATATGCAAAATCCGCATATTTACGGAAGGATTCGATTTTTTTACTGGGAAAATAAATTTACCCACCCAAAAGCGACAAAAGTGGTCAAAAAAAGTGTCCGTCGCAAGAGAACAACAGACACTTTTGTACATATCTTTATTTAATCATAGTCAGGAAAACAGCAATGATTATTTCATCATCTCAACCGAAACAATTCCCTTGTCAACAAGGCTCTGAACAGACTTGAGAATTCCCAGCTTTGCGTGATACCAAGTGATTCCGCCCTGAAAATAAGCGGCATAGGGTTCACGGAGAGGGCCGTCTGCACTGAGCTCAATGGACGAGCCCTGAACAAAAGCTCCTGCCGCCATAATCACTTGAGAATCGTATCCGGGCATATCCCCCGGCACAGGAGTCACATAGCTGTCAACAGGTGCCGCCGCCTGAATCCCTTCACAAAATGCTCTCAGACCTTCTGCAGTTCCGAACTCAACTGCCTGAATAATATCATGCCTTGACTCACAGCCGTTGGGAACAACCCTGAAGCCCAGCTTTTCATAAATATTTGCCGCAAAAATTGCCCCTTTAAGAGCTCCTGCAACCACGGTGGGCGCCATAAAAAGTCCCTGATAAAACTGCCGCATCATTCCCATATTTGTTCCAACCTCTTTGCCCAGACCGGGAGCTGTGAGACGATAACCACAGCGTTCAACACACTCGGTTGTTCCGCAGATATAACCACCCGACGGAGCAAGTCCGCCGCCAAGGTTTTTGATGAGAGACCCCACAATCATATCTGCACCGAAATCTGAGGGTTCAACTCTTTCAACAAACTCTCCGTAGCAGTTGTCAACCATACAGATGACCTCAGGCTTGATTTCTTTCACAAATCTGATGATTTCTGCAATTTCCTCAACCGAAAAGGTCTTTCGGGTCTGATACCCCTTTGAACGCTGAATGGTAACAACTCTTGTCTTTTCATTAATGGCATTCCTTATGCCCTCCCAGTCAAAACCGCCGTCGGGCAACAGGTCAACCTGACGGTATGCAACACCGTACTCCGCCAGCGAGCCCGTGGTGGGTCTGATTCCTATAACCCCTTCAAGGGTGTCATATGGTCTGCCCACAGGCGACAACAACTCATCACCGGGACGAAGATTTGCACTCAAAGCCAGGGCAAGAGCATGGGTTCCGCAGGTTATCTGGGGTCTCACAAGAGCATCTTCACAATTGAAGCAATCTGCATAAACTCTTTCAAGAGTATCTCTGCCCACATCGTCATAACCATATCCTGTGGATTCGTTGAAGCACGCCGCATCAACACGATTTTTCTGCATTGCTGAAATAACCTTAATCTGATTAACCTCAGCCGTTTCATCTATATTTTTGAATCGTTCTTCAAGGTCTTTGAGGATTCTTTCACCAAAGCCAAAAACCTCGTCACAGATTCCCATTTTTGCATAAATATTTTCTTTCATTTTATCAATCCTTCCTACAAACGAAAATTATACACCATTTATGCAAAATAGTCAATTGATTTTGTTGCACATATATGATACAATATGCATATACTGGTCAAACGGAGGTAACTTATATGAACATATGCGTGTACGGTGCATCAAGTGATGCAATTGACAAAGGATACATTCTTGCAGGAGAACTTCTTGGTGAAGAAATGGCAAAGCGCGGACACACCCTGATTTTCGGTGGCGGTGCACAGGGGCTTATGGGAGCTGTTGCCCGTGGAATGACAAAGCATAACGGAAAAATCGTGGGGATTGCCCCTTCTTTTTTCAATGTTGACGGAATCCTTTACGACAAATGTACCGAATTCCATTATCCCGAAACAATGCGTGAACGCAAAAAAATGATGGAAGATATGTCCGCTGCATTCATAATGACCCCCGGCGGAATCGGAACATACGAGGAGTTTTTTGAAATTCTCACCCTAAAACAGCTCGGCAGACACTCAAAAGCCATTGCCGTTTTGAACACCATGGGTTATTACAGCACAATGGAAAAGCTTATGGACGAAACAGCAAATCTTAACTTTATGAAGCCGGCAGTAAAGGAACTCTATAAATTCGGCAATGACCCTGCTGAGCTTTGTGACTACATTGAAAACTATCAACCTGCAGAGACCAACATTCATCAGACAAAATTTCTCAAATAATTTCAAATTTTAATTCAAGATTAACATTATATAAACATTTGGTTACAAACATTGTATTTTTATGTGGGTTATGATAAAATAAACTTGAGGTGAACTAAAAAAATGGAAGAACTTATAACAAAAGGACAATCCGCAAAAAAAGCGGCAGCTGTTCTCGGCACAGCAGGAACTGACGCCAAAAACGCCGCATTACATAAAATCGCAGAGGCTTTTTCGAAGAATGCCGACTTTATCCTTGAAGAAAACCAAAAGGATATTGACAGCGCACGAAAAAACGGAATCTCCGAAGGGCTCATTGACCGTCTGACTCTGAACACATCACGAATCGACGGCATGGCTGAAGGTATACGCCAGATTGCAGAACTTCCCGACCCCATTGGCGAAGTAACAGGCGAATTCAAGCGTCCAAACGGACTTCACATTGGCGAAATGCGTGTTCCTCTGGGCGTTGTGGGTATCATCTACGAAGCCCGTCCAAATGTTACGGCAGACGCCGCAGCCCTTTGCATCAAATCGGGCAACGCCTGTATTCTTCGTTGCGGCAAAGAAGCCCACAAGTCAAGTATGGCAATCACAAAGGTTATTCGTGAAGCATTGTGTGATGCAGGTCTGCCTGCCGACTGTGTTAACCTTGTTGAAGATACAAGCAGAGAAAGCGCACTGGCTTTGATGAAGCTCAATGACTACCTTGACGTAATCATCCCCCGTGGCGGCGCAGGCTTAATCCGAAGCGTTGTTGAGAATGCAACGGTGCCTGCAATCGAAACGGGAACGGGCAACTGCCATGTTTACGTTGACGAAAACGCCGATTTGGATATGGCTGAAAAAATTATAATCAACGCAAAAACTTCACGTCCCTCAGTGTGCAATGCCGAAGAAAAACTTCTTGTACACCGTGACATTGCGGAAAAATTTCTCCCACGCATCCTTGATGCACTCACAGCAAAAAGCGTTGAAATAATAGGTGACGAACAGGTTTGCAAAATATTCCCCTCTGCAACTCCCGCAACAGCTGACGACTGGGGAACCGAATACCTTGATTTGAAAATCGGCGTAAAGGTTGTTGAAAGCCTTGACGAAGCAATTGCGCACATCAACAAATACGGCAGCCGACATTCCGAAGCAATTATAACCGAAAGCTACGGAAATTCTCAAAAGTTCCTTGAATCAATTGATGCCGCAGCAGTTTATGTAAACGCTTCAACCCGATTCACCGACGGTTTTGAGTTTGGGTTTGGTGCCGAAATCGGAATCAGCACCCAAAAAATTCACGCAAGAGGGCCCATGGGACTCAAAGCGTTGACCACAACAAAATACATTATCCGTGGAAACGGACAAATCAGATAAATCATTGTTTGAAAGGAAACACAAATGGAGCAAGATATCAAAAAGGCCTTTTTGGCGCAGGTAAACATCCCCGAAGACACGGGCAAGATTTTTGCAAGCTATGCAAAACAGTTTGAAGAACTGATGATGATTTACCAATGTGCCATTCAGGAGGTAACAACAAAGCTGGAAATTCTCAGCCACGAAATGTCGGTGCGTCATCGCCGCAACCCCATTGAAAGCATAAAATACCGAATCAAAAAGCCCGAAAGCATTGCCGAAAAACTTTTGCGCAACGGCAAAGACATAACAATTGCTTCGGTATCCGAAAATTTGAACGATGTTGCGGGCGTACGTATTATATGTTCCTTCATTGACGATATTTACACCGTTGCAAATATGCTCACAAGGCAGGATGATGTGAAACTTCTTGCGGTGAAGGACTACATAAAAAATCCAAAACCCAACGGTTACCGCAGTTATCATATGATAATTGAAATCCCCGTTTTCTTTTCGGATGTGAAACAGCCCGTAAAGGTTGAAGTTCAGATACGGACAATTGCCATGGACTTCTGGGCAAGTCTTGAACATCAGGTGAAATACAAGCACGACATTCCCAATCCCGACGCCATAGCCACACGGCTGAAAAAATGTGCCGATGTAATATCTGCCACCGACGAAGAAATGCAGAATATCGCACAACAAATTGAACTATTGTAATAAATTTGTCAATAGTTGGGGTTTAACATAAAGATTCTTCACTACGTTCAGAATGACCCCAACTTTCGTTCGGCAACATTCTTGCCTTTCCTTGTGCAGACACGGAAGGGTAGTCATCCTGAGCGTAGCCGAAGGATCTTTTTTAGCCCCGGAATTTATTACAGAACCTAAAAAATGAAGATGTTGCAGCTCAATGCAACATCTTCATTTTTTCACACATAATATATCCATCCATCAAGGGCAAGGCATTCTTGGGACAATCCCCCTCAAAGGCACGCCCTCCGATTATTTCAAATTTATCTTCATAGTAACATTCATATCCTAAAAACGCCCTAAGAATTAAATCCGCTTCCCGAACCGTCATATCAGCCCTCACCGTCATATCTTCACGGGTTGGGGCTTCCCAATATTCATCGCCGCTCTGAGGCAAAGCATTCTCCCAAAGGGAATCAAAATTATCAATCAGCTCTTTTATCATTTGTGGAATCAGGGCATACACCTTGTTCATAAAGCCCACAAGGGTTTCATTCTCCACAAGAAAAAACTCCCTCTGCAACAAAATATCCCCCGTGTCAAAGCCCTCGGCAATTTTGTGAAAGGTGACGCCGCTTTTTTCCATTCCCCTCAGTATAGTCTGAGGCATTGGCCACGCCCCTCTGCCCACGGGCAAAAGGCTGGGATGAATATTCACAATGGGCAAGCCTGCATCCCACGGGATTCTGAAATAGTACCCTGCACACACCGCCATTTTGCAACCCTTTTGCTTCAGCCTTTGAATATCCTCCGCCGTTATTCGGGTCATCTTGCAGGGAATCCCTCTTTGCCTTGCAAAATCACATATCTTCACATTAAACTCCGTCTTGTTATCGGTTTCACAGGTGAAAATCTCTGCAATTTCACAACCATTTTCCACCAGACTTTCAAGTGCCGTAAAAAACAAATCAATTCCGATGTATGCAATCTTCATTTTTATATGCCTCCAAACTCTTTTCGGACAAACCATATTACCGCAAGATTCAAGACCACAAAAAAGGGAACACCCAACACAAACTTGGGTTTTCGTGTTTTATGATTAAAAAGAAATACTCCAAAAAACGCCCCAACTGCTCCCATAAAAAACGCAAGGAGCAACAACGCTTTTTCGCTGATTCTTCTCTTTTTCCTTTTTGCCTTCAGCTTGTCAATTCCATATACTGCCGCAACAAAAACGTTCCACACGGCAAATATCACAGAATATATCATAACCCCAACTCCGTTTTATATACTAAACTATTCTGTTTTGCGCATCACCGCCAAAATAGCATTTGATGTTGTCAGAAATTATTTTAACACAACGCATCCGTGACTCAAAAGCGCCCCACGCCATATGAGGAGTCAGGCACACATTGTCAAGGTTCATGATTTCATTAAAGGGATGTTCTTTGTCAAGGGGCTCAACCGAATATACGTCGCAGCCAAACAGGATTTTGCCCGCCTTTGCCGCCTCCGCAACCGCCTTTTCGTCACAAACAGCGCCCCTTGCCGTGTTCACAAGAATTGCCCCCTGCTTCATTGAATTGATTCGCTCACGGTTAATCAGATTCCGTGTTTCGTCCGACAAGGGCACATGAAGGGAAATAATATCACACTCACGGCACAGGGTGTCAATATCCGCAAGAGGAAAATCCCCCTCCTGCTTCCTTCGGCAAACAACCACCCGGCAACCGATTGCCTTTGCAATTTCTGCAACCTTTGTGCCGATTCCTCCACCGCCCACAATGCCCCATTTCATTGCACTCATTTCATGAAAAACAGGCACAAGTCGGTTGGCAACGCCGCTCTGGGTATACTTGCCCGATGAAACAAAGCGTGTATATTCGGGAATATGAGTGGCAAGATTCATTGCCATTGCAACGGTCACCTGTGCAACGCTGTGAGTTGAATATCCCGGAACATTGCAAAGACCGATTCCCCTTGACTTGCAGTATTCAAGGTCAACATTGTCATATCCCGTTGCCGCAACGCAAATGAGCTTCAGATTTTCTGCCCCTTCAAGAGTGGCTTCATTGCATTTGATTTTGTTCACAACAATCACATCTGCATCACCAATATGTTCAGCCATTTTCTCCGGCTTTGTCCCCTGATGTTCATAAGTTTCACCCAAAGCACGGATAGCCGAAAGGTCAATGTCTTCACCCAGAGTTGCTTTGTCAAGAATTGCAATTTTCATGTTCCCAATCTCCTGTCTTTTTGTTATTAAAACAAATATTGGGGTAAAAGATTCTTCGCCGTAGGCTCAGAATGACAACAAATCCTGCATAGCAACTTAATGCGTCACTCTGAGCATAGCCAAAGAGTCTTTAATCAACAAACCCCAACATCCAAAAGTAAATCGTTTTTCCCGTGTTACAACAAATGTTGGGGCAAAACCCCAACATTTGTAAAACTCTTATTTGATTGTATCAAAGAAAACCAAACTTGTCAATGCTGTTAATTCTCCTCGGAATTTCTCTCAAAATTGGCAGTTCCTTTTTCATAAATATCGCAAATCAGCTTTTGAATTTTCAGAGCTTCTCTGCCGCTTATCATAGGTTCACGGTTATTTTCCACAGCATCATAGAAATCAGCAATTTCACGGATATGCTGGAATCCCCAGTAGTCCTTGCCATCCTCATACACAACGTCGGGGTCAACGGTTGTTTCAACCGAAAATCTCTGTCCGTCATTCAAAACAATCTCCGCATGGTCATAATCCATTGTAACCTTACCGTTTTCACAGCAAAGACGGATTTCAATGGGATCATCACAGCCGTAATTGTTCATTGCCCAGAAACCGAGAGTTGCACCGTTTTTGTACTTAATAAAGCCCTCTGCCGTGTCGTCAACCTCCATAATGGAATGGCCTCTGTTTGACAAGTGTGCCTGAACGCTTTCAACCTCATCATCAATAAACCAGTTTGCCAAATCAACCGAGTGAATTGCCTGGTCAATAAGAACGCCGCCGCCTTCTTTCTCCCAGGTTCCCTTCCAGTCAGAAAGGCTGTAATATTCATCAGGCTTGCACCATGTGAGAACAACCCTTGCCGAAAGGATTTTACCCAAGGTTCCGTCTGCAATCTTTTCCTTTACCAGCTTTGCCGAATCATTGAATCTGCACTGGAAGATAATTCCGTATGTAACATTGTTCTTCTCAGCAAGCTCCACATTGCGAACAGCATCTTCATACTTGATGCTCATTGGTTTTTCACAAAGCACGTGAACACCCTTTTCAATGGCATATCTTGAAATAATGGGATGAAGATAATGAGGAACACAAACGTGAACAACGTCAATGTTGCTTTTGTCAATCATTTCTTCATAATCGTAATACGCCTTGCAACCATATTTTGCTGCTGCCTTGTCTGCTCTGTCTTTTTTTATATCACAAACACCCACAAGCTCAGCATTTTTCAAATAATCCGCACTTGTTGAGTGCATGGTGAAAATATTCCCACATCCAACAATACCAACTCTAAGCATTTATTTTCCCTCCAAAAAGTTCTTTAATTTGTATTAATCGTAATTATTATATCTCAACTCTTCCAAATATGCAATACATTTTAGTATTCAATCAGTATATTTTTGTAAATTGAGCAAAATAAATTTTACAAAAGTCGTTACCTCTTACGAAAGCTCGCTCCACTCATCATAATATTCTTCAAGTTTTTTTCTGATTTCTTCGGACTCCAAACACTTCTCGTTCATGAGCTTATAATCCGAAAAAACTTCCTCACGGGTCATTTCTTCTTCCAGCTCCGCAAGACGCATTTCCGATTGCTCAATCAAGCCTTCAAGTTCACGGACTCTGTTTTTGCGCTGTGCTTCAACACGCCGTTGTTCCTTGGACTTATAGCCGTTGTCCGACGGGGATTTTGCCGCCTGAACCGCCTTTTCAGCCGCAAGCTGTGCCGCAATTTCTGCCGCCTTTGCCGCTTCCCTTTCCTGAACCTCACAGTAATAATCATAATTTCCCTGATAAACTCTGAGGCCGCTTTCATCAATCTCAACAATCTTGTCAGGAACCTTGTTCAAGAGATAACGGTCATGGGAAACAAAAATCATTGTTCCGCCATATTCCGACATCGCCGATTCAAGAATTTCCTTTGAAGCAAGGTCAAGATGGTTTGTAGGCTCGTCAAGAATAATCACATTTGATTTTTCAAGCATAATTATGCAAAAAGCAAGCTTTGCACGCTCGCCGCCGCTTATAATCTTCACAGGCTTGAACACATCGTCCTTGGTGAGCAGAACATCACCCAAAACACGTCTGATTTCAGCTTCGGGAACATTGGGAAATCTATCCCACAATTCGTCAAGAGCGATTTTGTCCTGATTGAGGTTTAGATTTTCCTGCTCATAATAGCTGATGCTCACATTTGTTCCCCATTGAACACTTCCGTTGTAATATGGAATAATGCCCTGAATTATTTTCAAAAAGGATGACTTCCCGATACCGTTGGAGCCGATAATGGCAATCTTTTCCTTTTTCTTCACTTCAAGATTAATATCACGGCACAAAACCTTCTTTTCTTCGCCAACCACAACATCAAGATTTTTCACCGTGAGCACATCTTTATACGGTTCTTTTGTATGTTCAAATTTCAGCCTCATGGACTTCAGCTCGCCGTCGGGACGTTCAAGAATTTCCATATTTTCAAGGGTTTTGAGCCTTGATTTTGCGCTGTTTGAGGTGGAGGCGCGAGCAATATTTTTGTCAACATAGGTCTGCAACTGCGCAATCTGCATCTGCTGCATCTCATATTCCTTTTCCTCACGGGCACGCCGTTCAGCCTTCTGCACAAGATATTTTGAATAGTTTCCCGCATATGAAAATACCTTTCCACGTTCAACTTCGTATATATGGGAAACAATTTTATCAAGAAAATAACGGTCATGGGACACAGTGAGAATTGCTCCGTTATAATTCACCAGATAATCCTCAAGCCATCTGAGAGTTTTGAAATCAAGGTGGTTCGTCGGCTCGTCAAGAATCAAAAGCTCAGGCTCCTCCAAAAGAAGCCGCGCAATGGCAAGACGTGTCTTTTCACCGCCCGAAAGGGTGGAAATAACCGTCTCCATATCCTTGTCGCCAAAACCCATACCGTTGAGAATTGTTTTTATTTTCACATCAATATTGTAGCCGTCACGGCTGTCAAAATAATTCTGAGCCGCAGTATATGCCGACGAAATCCGTCTGTATTCATCCGAATCATGGTCGATTATTTCGGACATTTCCTCCTCAAGCCGACGCATCCTGCGTTCCGCTTCAAAAACATCGTCAAAAACCTTTCGCATTTCGGCAATAATGGAGCTGTCACGTTCAAGACCGTTGTTCTGTTCAAGGTAGCCCGTTCTCAGTCCCGGTTTTTTCACCAGTTCCCCTTCCTCGAATTCAAGAACTCCCATAATAATTTTAAGAAGGGTGGACTTTCCTGCTCCGTTAACACCAATAAGACCGTAACGGCATTTTTCGTTTACGGTCATTTTAACATTTTTCAGAATTTGTTCTTCGCCGAAATATTTATTCAGCCCGTCAATGGTTATAAGCATAATTAATTTTCAACCTTTTGCACTTCAATGTCCATTTTATTTTTAAAGAACAGCTTCAAAGCCCCGATTCCAAGGGCAAGCCCAACAATTGCACCGCAAAATGCAGTCCAGTCGCCGCCAAGAATCCCTCCAATGACGCCCCCCGAAATGAGCAACGCCGTGAGGGAAAGATAACCCAGTGCCGAATTACCCAAAACCTTTTTGTCTTCCGACACAAGGCGCACTCTGTCGCCTTGCTTAAAACCGTTGGTGTTTTTCAGCCGCACAGTCATCTCCCGACTGTTTCCGCAAAGTCCGCAGGCGGCACAATTGTCACCGCAAGCCGAATCACGGACAACACTCACAATCATATCTGCGCCATGAAGCTCCTTTACTGTTCCAAACTTTTCCATATCTGTTCTTAATTTTCCTTTATAGATTTTGCCATTTCAAGCATTTCAAGGGCACTGCTCCGTGTAAGGTCAGTAACGCTGACGCCTCCGATAATTCTTGAAAGCTCGTCAATTTTGCCCTCCTGCTCAAGCAGGGTCACATTTGTTGATGTTTTTTCATCGGTTGATGTCTTTTTTATCAGATAATGGTTGTCAGCCATACTTGCAATCTGAGCAAGATGAGTGATTGAAAAAACCTGCTTCTTTCTTGCCAGAAATGCCAGCTTTTCGGCAATTTTCTGTGCCGCACGTCCGCTGACACCCGTATCAATCTCGTCAAATATCATGGTGTCAATATCTTCCGAATCCGAAAGAACCGATTTCACCGCCAGCATAATTCTTGAAAGCTCACCGCCCGATGCAATTTTTGACATGGGTTTCAAATCCTCACCGGGATTCGTTGAAAGCAAAAACTCAACCTTGTCCTTTCCCGACTCTGTGAAAACCGTCTCACCATTTTCGCACCGCTCCGAAACCTCAATCACAAACCTCACCTTTGGCATATCAAGGTCTGCCAGTTCATCTGCAATCTTTTTTTCAAGAATCCGGGCAGACTCAACACGCTTTTCCGTCAGCCTTGCCGCCATAGCTTCAAGCTCCGTTTCAACCGCCTTCAGCTCGGCACGTATAAGCTCCAACTTTTCATCACTGTGCTCAATATTTGAAGCCTCGGTTTGGGCATTCTTTCCGTACTCAATAATTTCTTCAATAGTGTTTCCGTATTTGCGTTTCAGATTCCCGATTGTGTCAAGCCGCTCCTCAATCATGTCAAGCTCTGCCATACTGAAATCCGTTGAAGAAAGACAGGAGTTTATCTCCGATGCAATATCCTCGGTCTCGGCAATAACTCCCCCAAGCCGTTCATAACACTCCGAGAGCTTTGGAAGATACTGACTAATATCCGAAAGGCTCCGTTCCGCCTGCCTCAAAAGGTCATACGCCGACATCTCCTCACCGCCATACAAAGCGCCGTAGGCAGTTCCCGTCCCCGACACAATGCTTTCCATATTATACAGATAATCTCTTTTTGTTTCAAGCTCTTCGTCTTCGCCTATTTTCAGCTTTGCGCTTTCAATCTCATTAATCTGAAAGGACAAAAGCTCCATTCTGCGTTCCCTTTCATCAAAGGAAGCCGAAAGCTCATCCTTCTCACGTTGCAAAGCCTTCATCTTTTTGTAAATCACCTTGTAATCATCCAAAAACGCCCCACAATCACCAAAATCATCAAGCAAGCCCCTGTGGTTGTTTGAGTTCAGAAGTGATTGATTGTCGTTTTGTCCGTGAATGTCAATAAGGAGCGAAGTCACCTCACGCACCACGCCCAAGGGCATAGCAACGCCGTTTATCCGGCAGGTTGACTTTCCATCCTCCGTCAGCTGACGGTTTATGGCAACAAGACCGTCTTCAGCATCAACACCCATATCCGAAAGGGCATCCAACACCCTTTGCTCCGCAACCTCAAAGCAGGCGTTGACCACCGCCTTATCGCATCCGCTCCTGAGCAAATCATGGCTCACACGCTTGCCCAGAGCCATATTAATGGAGTCAATCAATATTGACTTTCCTGCACCCGTTTCGCCGGTGAGGACATTAAACCCCTCAAAAAACTCGATATGCACCTCATCAATAACCGCAACATTCTTTATATGCAATTCTTTAAGCAAATCCTCACACCCTTTTCATCAATCCGAAAGTTTTTCACGGATAACGTCAAAATATCCTCTGGAATTCACATCAATCATTGGCACACGCTTTGAACTGCGCACCACCTCTATATATTCATCATCGCTGAGTCTCCGAACCGAAATTCCGTCAATTTTCAAATCAATCTCGTCGGAATAAGTTGCATCAAACCGAACAGCCACCGCCGATTCAGGAGGAACCAATATACACCGTGACTTCATTGTGTGGGGACACACAGGCGTCACAATCATGCAGTCAAGTGACTTGTGCACAATGGGACCTCCGCAGGAGAGGGAATAAGCTGTTGAACCTGTTGAGGTTGCAACAATAATCCCGTCTGCAAGATAACTGCTGGCCTCTGTTCCGTCCACCTCTGCCGTGAGGGAAATCATCTTTGCCGAATCGCCACGGACAATCACATCATTAAGCGCCGAGTATGTTTCAACAACCTTTCCATTCGAAACCACCCTTGCATCAATCATCATTCTGTATTCAATCGAAAAATTGCCCTCAAGAATCTTCACCAGATTTGAAAGGTCATCCCGTTCCGCCTGAGTAAGAAACCCAAGATGACCAAGATTTATCCCTGCAACGGGAACATCAAACTCTGCCGCCTGATTGACAATTTTCAAAATTGTTCCGTCACCGCCAAGAGCAAAAACCGCATCACATATCTCAAAAATCCCGTCACCCTTTGCATAATACAAATCCGGCAAATCCAGCTCATCCTTCAGCGACACATCAAGAATAACAGTCTTATTATATTTTTTCAAAAGGGAAATAATCTCTTTGGTAGCCGAGAGGTCAATGTCACGTTCTCTGTTTACAAACAGTGCAATATTTTCCATAATTATCCCTTCTTTCAAGCTATATTGTGAGATTGTTCCACCAATTCGGGAATATCAAACTCTGCCGATTCTCCGTTATCCTTCTTTATATACATAAGATATTCAATATTCCCCTCAGGGCCTTTTATGGGCGAGAAGTCGAGCCCCTTCACCGAAAACCCGATTTCTTTTGTGAACTCCAATACCTTTTCAATAACTTCGATATGGGTTGATTTTTCTCTCACAACGCCTTTTTTGCCAACCTTTTCACGGCCTGCCTCAAACTGAGGCTTAATCAGGCAAACGCCTTCGCCGCCCTCTTTCAACAATTCATAAGCAACGGGCAGAACGGGCTTCAGGGAAATAAACGAAACATCCACCGAAAAAAACTCCAGCGGTTCTGTCACCAGCTCTCTGTCAATATAACGGATGTTTGTGCGTTCCATATTCACAACACGTTCATCCTGACGGAGCTTCCACGCAAGCTGTCCGTAGCCCACGTCAACGGAATACACCTTCACCGCACCATTCTGAAGCATACAATCGGTAAATCCGCCGGTTGATGCCCCGATGTCCATACACACCTTCCCCGCAGGGGTCGCAGGAAACACCTTCATTGCCTTTTCCAGCTTGAGTCCCCCACGGCTCACATATGACGGCCCCTTTGACCGCACTTCAATATTCTCAGTTCCTTTAACCGTTTCACCGGCTTTCATCGCCTTCTGATTGTCAATATAAACATCCCCTGCCATAATCATTGCCTGTGCGGCACTGCGGCTTGGAGCCATATTCTGTTCAACCAGAAAAACATCAAGTCGAATTTTACCCAAATCAATCACCCATAAGTTCTGAAATTATTTTTTCCGCCATGCTGTGTCCGTCAATACCGGCAAGCATTTTCTGTTCCTTAATTGTGCCGTGTTCAAGAGGCATATCAGGGAAGGAAAATCCCACAATTCTGCCGTCAAAATTTCTCCGCACGGCATCTGTCAAGCCGCCGATGCCCACATTGTCTTCAGTAACCGCAATCAGCTTCTTGCCCTTTGCCGATTCTCTGAACAAATTTTCATCAAAAGGCTTGACGAATCTGAGGTTCAGCACCTCTACCGAAATCCCTCTTTCCTGAAGCTCATCAGCTGCCAAAACAGCCTCCGCAACCTGCGAACCTGCCGCCGCAATCAAAACCTCGGTTCCAGGGCGTTCAACAACGCCACAACCGTATTCAATTGGCACAAGCTCTTTTCCCTTGACAGAATTTTCGCCCTTGGGATAACGCACGGCAACGGGACCTGTGCATTTGTTGATTGCAAAATCAAGCATTTCCGCAAGCTCCTCATTGGACGAGGGTGCCATAATTGTCATGTTTGGTATATGTGAAAGATACGATAAATCATAAATCCCCTGATGGGTTTCGCCGTCATTTCCCGATGCACCGGCACGGTCAATGGCAAAAACAACGTGCAGATTCTGAAGCGCAACATCATGGAGAATCTGGTCGTAGCCCCTTTGCAAAAAGGTGGAATACACCGCAAAAACAGGAATTTGACCTGCCTTTGCCAACGCCGCCCCAAAAGTCACTGCGTGCTGTTCGGCAATGCCCACATCAAAAAATCTTTCAGGGAAGCACTTTGAAAAGTCAATCAATCCCGTTCCCATAGGCATGGCTGCGGTTATACAGCAGATTTTTTCGTTCTTTTTTGCAAGGCGCAGAACTTCCGAACCAAAGGTATCTGAATATGTAACCTTGCCACTCTCCTCAAACTCACCGCTTACGGGGTCAAAACGTCCCACTCCGTGAAATTTTGCAGGCCGTTTTTCTGCCGGCTCATAACCCTTTCCCTTTTTGGTAACAACATGAATCATAACCGGCTTATCAAATGCTTTTGCATAATCAAAAATTGTGATAAGCTCTTTCAGGTCATGTCCGTCAATGGGGCCAAGATATTCAAGTCCCATATTTTCAAAGAGTTTTTTTGGCAGAAGAATCTTTTTCACAAGCCTCTTTCCCGACCTCATCATCGCACCAAAGGGCTTTCCCAGCAACGGGAGGTCACGCAAAAAATTCTTGACCGATTTTTTCACACCGATATATTCCGAACTGCTCACAATTTTTCTGAGATACCGTGAAAGTCCGCCCACATTTTCAGAAATGGACATTCCGTTATCATTGAGAATAACAACCAAAGGAGTTTTTCCGCTCCCTGCATGGTTCAGCGCCTCATAAGCCATACCGCCGGTCAACGCTCCGTCACCAACAACCGCAACTGCCTTGCCACTCTCTCCCGAAAGCTCAAAAGCCTTTGCAAAACCCATTGCAACCGAAATTGATGTTGAAGAATGCCCCGTATTGAAGGCATCTTCTTCCGTCTCCTCAGTTTTGGGAAAACCGCTGATTCCGCCCTTTTGGCGCAAGGTATCAAAAGCATCTTTCCGTCCGCTTATAATCTTGTGAGCATAGGACTGATGCCCCACATCCCACACAATTCTGTCTGAAGAAAAATCAAAAACCTTGTGCAAGGCAAGCGTAAGCTCCACCGCACCAAGGTTTGATGCCAGATGTCCCCCGCTCTTTGAAATTTTATCAACCAAAAACTCACGGATTTCCTCCGCAAGTATCTCAAGCTCAGGGATATTCAGTTTTTTAACATCATCAGATGAATTAATTGCATCCAAAAATTTCTTCATAAAACACACCGTTTTTTCTGCCGCAAAAATTATTTTTTACGGAATTTCAAAATGGACAATACTCTTGCCGCATTATATATAATATAGTTACTGTATCTCATGGCAATAGTTTTGCCAACAGCCTTGCCGCCAACGGTCAAAGCCGCAACCATTGCCGTGATAACCAGACTCATAAAAACACTGTTGAGATTTGGATTTGAATTAAGGACAAAGGCAACCACCGCCGCCGAAGCCGAACCACTGACAATACCGCAGATGTCGCCAACCACATCGTTGCAGAAGTTTGAAACCTTTTCCTTTGACTTAATCAGATTTATGGCACGTTTTGCATACTTCACCCTCTGCACCGCCATGGAATGAAAAGGTGCTTCATCTGCAGACGTAACCGCCATCCCGATTATATCAAACAAAATACCCACAAAAACAATGGCCAGAAGAATCAGGATTGCAACCCAGATACTCACCATATCCATAACACTGTTGGACAGCAGCGAAAACACCGCCGACATGGTAAAGGTGATAACAATGGTTTTGGCAATCCAGCTTTTGTCGGTCTTTTTTGAATTTGACGGCTTAAATTTTATCTTTTGCTTTCGGGGGACTTCCTCTTTCAAAATCTCAACTCCAGTATAAACGTACATAAAAAGAAAATAAAGGGTAGCATATGCAGTAAACTTTGCGCCTTAGGTCAGGTTGGATTTCCCGCCGGACTTCCCAATCGTCGCCAAGAGGGATGTTTCCGTTTAAAATCCGGCTCGCATCGTTGCCGTTGAAACGTCGGAAAAATGTTCCGTCGCTCTGCGTTACCTGATTGCCACTGAGTACACACTACAATCCTGCACATACATACCGGTCTAGGAGTTTTCCTCGACAGCTAAATCCGTTTCTTAGCCTCTTTTGCAAATATGGTTTCAAAAAGCGATAACAAATGCTTCGTGGCCGCGAAGCAAAAGTCTGAACAATTATTCACCATATCCACTCAAGGCAGGCTACACTGCCCACAGCATCTTTTTTCAAATGAAAATTGATACCGCAACGCAGGTTTTAACCTGATACGTATAGAGGCAGGATGTCCCACCAATACACGGTCACAGGCCTCCGCGGAAAAGGGGTCAACGCCCACATGCCGTTGCGGATCGCCCCTAAACCTTAACTCCCAGCACACACCCACGACTGGGCGTCGCAAGCACGCACAAGGAACTTCATCGATATGCCCTTCGGCGAATTTTTAGGCCCGCCCTGGGAAACGAAATAGCTGACTAGAATACCGTTACCCTATGATTTCTCAATGTTATTATATCCTATTTGATTTATAATGTCAAGGACTCTGTTCTTTAATTTTGAACCGAATCCATATAATTATACAACTTTTTTCTCTTGCAAAACAACCGTAATTGTGATAAACTGTTCAAGGTGATAAAAATGAAAAAAAACGAAAAGAAAATAACCCAATGCGAAACCTGCGCATACTTCGACTATGACTACGAAACCGACTGCGACATATGCACAATCAACCTTGACGAAGACGAGGTTTCAAGTTTTTACGCATCGGGGCACAATTCCTGCCCTTATTACAGCTTCTATGACGAATACAAAATCGTAAGAAAACAAAACTGACCGCCCATCCATCTTCCGAAGTCATTCCGAGCTTGTTCTTTGGCTCTCTCTATGCATTTGGGGTCATTCTGAGCTTGTTCTTTGGCTCTCTCTATGCATTTAGGGTCATTCTAAGCCTGTTCTTTGGCTCTTCCCCATGCATCTGGGGTCATTCTGAGCTTGTCGAAGAATCTCACCTTATACCCTCAAAAAATGCACAACGGCACGGTTTTCACCGTGCCGTCAATTTATTTCTTTCTTGCTTCTTCCAGCAACTTTTCAACCTCGTCCTTCTGCAAAACGCTCAAGAAGGTGAATCGCTTATCAAGAGATTCTTCAACAAGCTTTATGCCCCGCTCCTTTTGACCGTTCTCAACCAAAAGCAAACCAAAACCGTAATAAGGTTCAGGGAAGTGGGGTTCTTTTTCAAGAAGTTTTTCATAAATCTCGGTTGCATTTTCCACATCGCCGTCAATGGCATATGACTCTGCAAGATTATCCATAATAATCATATCGTCCGAGTTGTATTCATAGGCTTCCTTATTAAATTCAACAGCCTTTTTTGCATCACCTTTCAGCACATACATAAGACCAAGATTCTGATAGAGGTTTGTTGTTTTGTAATCAACCATTGCCTCCTCGGTCATTTCAATTGCATTGTCAAGGTTGCCCTTCTTCCACTCACAAACCGCAAGCATTGATTTTACACGTTTTTTGAGTGCAGGTTTTTTTGCCGCAAGTGAAGCATGGGTCAGGATTGTGGTTGCATAGTCAACCTGTCCGTCACGGAGCAAAAGATAGCCGTAAAAGAACAGGCTTGCTCCGCCAAGTTTCCCAATTTTGTTGGCAACCGCAAACTTTTTCAAAGCACCCTGCAAATCACCATTGGCAAACTTGCGCTTTGCCAGAATTGCAATCAGTTCCGACCTTTTTATTATAAAAAACACAATAACAATAATCAATGTTACCCATGGAAACATAAGTCCGCACGCTCCTTAACTAACCAAGATTGTTAACTGTTCTGGGATAAGGAAGCACGTCACGAATATTGCCCATACCCGTGAGATACATAACCGCACGTTCAAAGCCCAGACCAAAGCCTGCGTGCTTTGTTCCGCCATAACGTCTCAGGTCAAGATAATGACCATAATCATCAACATTGAGTCCAACCTCTGCCATTCTTTCAAGAAGCACATCCATTCTTTCTTCTCTCTGGCTTCCGCCGATGATTTCGCCGATACCGGGAACAAGACAGTCCATAGCGGCAACAGTCTTGCCATCATCATTAAGACGCATATAGAAAGCCTTGATTTCCTTGGGATAATCCGTAACAAAAACAGGCTTCTTGAACACTTCTTCGGTGAGGTATCTTTCATGCTCTGTCTGAAGGTCAATTCCCCACTGAACGGGATATTCAAAGTCCTTGCCGCTGTTTTTGAGTATTTCAACAGCCTCGGTGTAGGTCACGTGACCAAAATCGTTTTCAAGAATATTGTTGAGTCTGTCAATGAGACCCTTGTCAACAAAGTTGTTGAAGAAAGCCATTTCTTCAGGAGCATTGTCAAGAACATATCTGATAACAAACTTCAGCATATCCTCCGCAAGCTTCATATCATCCTTCAAATCAGCAAAAGCAATTTCAGGCTCAATCATCCAGAACTCAGCTGCGTGACGGGTTGTGTTTGAATTTTCGGCACGGAATGTGGGACCAAAGGTATAAATATCACCAAAAGCCATGGAGAATGTCTCGCCCTCAAGCTGACCGCTTACGGTGAGTGAAGTTTCACGGCTGAAGAAGTCCTTTGTGTAATCAATCTTTCCGTCCTCTGTCTTTGGGAGATTGTCCATATCAAGAGTGGTAACTCTGAACATTTCGCCTGCACCCTCACAGTCACTTCCCGTAATCAGAGGAGTGTGAACATAAACAAAGCCACGTTCATTGAAGAATTTGTGAATTGCATAAGCAATAACCGAGCGAACACGGAAAACCGCCGAGAAGGTATTTGTTCTTGCTCTCAGATGAGGAATTGTTCTGAGGAACTCAAATGAATGACGTTTTTTCTGCAAAGGATAGTCAGGAGTGCTCTCACCCTCAATCAAAACATTTGTTGCCTTGATTTCAAAAGGCTGTTTTGCATCGGGAGTAAGTTCAAGAACACCTTCAACACGCAAAGATGCACCAACGTTAAGTTTGCAAAGCTCCGCAAAATTATCCAGCTTTTCTTCTTCAATTACAACCTGAATATTCTTGAAATAGGAACCGTCATTAAGTTCAACAAAGCCAAAATTCTTTGAAGCTCTCAAAGTTCTGACCCAACCGTTGACCGAAATAACCTGACCGCCTATTTCGTCTGATTTCAAAAATACTTCTTTAATCTTCATTCGTTTTCAAGACCTTTCTTATATCAAATACATAATAATCTAATTTACATTATACAGAATATTTTCCGAAAAATCAACCATAATATGTATATAAAGAAAAAATTTTTTCAAAAACCACAATGAAAGGCTGTGTTTTTATGAAACTTATACCCATTTCTCAAAACCCGTCAGCACAAAATCCTCCCGAAGATTTCTGTGATGAAGCTCCCGTTTCGGTACGCCACACTCCTTCATATATTGACATTGCAACAAAAAAACAAAAAAAGAACCCAAAAACAGTCAAAAAGTGACTGTTGCATTAAACATTTCAG
>JAZRMZ010000142.1:0-7556 GCA_045647905.1 Clostridia bacterium | reverse complement strand
AGGCTGTCGGAGGATGCATCGGAGGAAAAACCGCCGTAGTTTTCAACAAACACACTGCGTTCAAATTCCCCCAAATCCATATTGAAGAAGTGTTGACCTGCATCGGTTGTTCCGGGGAGTGTATATTTTTCGCCGTCTGATAAATTGGTGACGGTTGTTTTGTCGCTTGATGCCGATTTTTTGAATTCCTTGTGGAGTCGGAACAATTCGCCATTTTGCTCGAACTCAATTGCTCCCGACATGGGCAGACCGTTCCATGGAGTATATTTTTTTCGGATGTTTTTGGCTATGTCTGAGCTTTTTCCGCTGCTGCTTCCGTAGAACATCAGTTTTATGAACGCCATAAGGGTGGTTTTTCCGTCTTCGTTGTTTCCGAACACAAGATTAAACCCCGATGCAAAATCAAAGGAGCAACCTGAAAACTTCCCAAAGTTTTCGATGTCTATTTTTTTAATTATCATTGAGTGACACTCCTTTCTCAAAGGCTTTCAGTCCCAATTGCAGGGCACGCATATGCAGTTCTTTTTGAGATTCGTCTGCATCTTCGGCCATCTGAAGCATTTTTTGAACGAAGATTCCCCTGAGGGAATTTTCAGAGGCGATAAGAGATATATCCGTCAAATCGGTATCGGTTTTGTCACATATGCGGATGTATTCAACTTCGTCCCTCAGAGCGGATTCGATTTGTGTGATATTGGGCAAAAAATCGGCGTTAATGTTGCCGATGAGTGAAATACGATACAGATTTTTTCCGTAATCGGGAGAATACTTCTCTTTCAGTTGTGCTGAAATTTTTGTTGCAATGTCAAGGGAAGTTTTACAGTCTGTAATGTCGGTTTGGTCAAGTACGTATTGTCGGGACGACATTTCGATGTAGTTGAGATTGCAAATTTCCTTTCCGATTGTTCCCAGATAAACGCCACGGCTTCCATCTTCATCAAAGCCCTTGCCGTCGGGACAGCCGCAGTAAGAAAAAAATGTTTTGCCAAGTTTTTTGATTTCGGTACGCTTGTGAATGTGACCAAGAGCGAGATAATCAAAACCGCATTCCGAAATGGCGTTTGCGGTTATGGGATTATAGCGGCTTTCGGTTGTAGATGGAACAAGGTCGCCGTGAAGAACGCAAAGATTTATACGGTCAGGGGAAAGAGAATATGATTTTGTCAGCAAAGGTTTTTCCTGAAAAGTATCCGCAAATGCTGAACCAAAAAGGCATACGTTTTTATGGGGGAAATCAAAGCTGTTGGAAAATGATGAAAATATCACAACATTTTGCGGAAATTTTGCTGTGCTGTATATTGATTCGGGGCAGGCACAGTCGTGATTGCCGGGCGAAATTGCAATAACCGTGTCGGGAATTTGTGACATTGCGCCAATGATTTCCGAAGCGGTGTCTGCATCAACAAAAGGCCGGTCAAAAAGGTCGCCCGAAATTAGAAGAAAATCCACCTTTTCGGTTTTGCACAGATTTATTATCCGAAAAAAGGTGTTGATTATTTCGGCACGGCCGCCTTTGATACCTGTGCGTGATGAGCCAATATGCAAATCGCCTGTGTGAAGAATTTTTATTTCCGACATAACAGTTAATCCTCTCATACTCATTATGTAATGAAATGATTATATCATATTGGAATAAAAAATACAAGTTTATGGAAGTATAAAATAAAAATGAAGTACCAACTTATAAATTTGGAACATTGAGTTATAATTTTATTGACACTTTACCTAAAATATGGTAAACTATAAAGTAATATTTTTATAAAAGCAACAAGGATGTGATACAGTGAACACAAATGCTATTGAAAAAATACGTATGGCAGAAGCCGATGCCGAGAAAAAAGAAAAGGCTGCAGCGGAGGCTGCTGAAAGTGCTGTTGAACAGGCAAAGGCAGATGCAAGGTTGATTGTTGAAAAAGCAAAGGCTGACGGTGAAGCGGAGGCGTCCAATGCTGTTGCTTCAGCAACTGCACAGGCAGAAAAAATCAGTGCTGAAAATGTTGTGAAGATTCAGGAATCATTGAAGACTCTTGAAACAGGTGTGGAACAAAAAAGAAAAGCGGCAATCAAAATTGTCAGGGACAATCTGATTTCCAATTAAGAAAGGGGTGGAGCTTATGGCTGTTTTGCCCATGTCCGGTATAAGTGTTATCGGTATAAAAAAAGACCGAAAAAAAATACTGGAGACAATTCAGCATATGGGTGTGGTTGAGGTCAGACCCTTTGAAGACGGGCAACCGGGCTTTGAAAAGATTGACACGTCTGTTTCCCAGGCGAAATTTCTCAAAGTCAAAGGGGAAGCGGAAAACGCCCTTGAAACTCTTGAACGGTTCAGTCCTGAGGATAAGCCTCTTTTGGGTTTTCTTCACGGAATGAAAAAGGTTACGGTTGAAGATTATGAGAAAAATGTTGAAAAACGTGACGAAATTCTGAATGTTGCCTCCAACATTGTCAAGATGGAAAAAGAAAATTCTGACTTGAATTCAGCAATAATAAAGCTGAGAGGCAATATTGAAACTCTGATGCCATGGAAGGCGCTGGAATTTCCAATGAATTTTTCGGGAACACGAAAAACATCGGCATTTCTTGGTTCATTTTCGGGAGGTTACAGCGTTGAAACCCTTGAAAGAGCTTTTGTCGAAAATTGTGAAAAGAAGCAATTTGACAAGCTTGGGGAGATGGTTCATTTTGAAATAATCAGCCAAACCGAAACCCAGACCTATGTTATGGCGGTTTGCAACAAGATGTTTTCATCCGATGCGGAAGAAGTTCTGCGGTATATGGGGTTCACGGCTCCTGCAGTTGTTTTTGGAGAGGTTCCCGTTGAGCGGATTAAAAAGAATGAAGCTGAAATTCGTGAAGCCGAAGAAAAAATTGCAGAGAACAAAGCGAAAATTCTTGAATGTGTCAAATACCGTGAAGATTTGAAGTTTATTGTTGATTATTTTTCAATGAGGATTGACAAATATAAGGTCATTGAACAACTGGGACAAAGCAAAAATGTTTTTGCACTCACGGGCTATGTTCCAACAAAGGACGTATCCTTCCTTGAAAGGGTGCTGAATGAAAAATTCGGCGTTGCTTTTGAAGCGTGGGAAGCCGAGGGTGACGATGTTCCCGTGGCGTTGAGCAACAATGGGTTTTCTGCTCCCGTTGAGGGCGTTCTTGAGGCATACAGCTTGCCGGGCAAGGGCGAAATTGACCCAACAATGGTCATGTCGCTGTTTTATTATTTCCTGTTCGGGCTTATGCTCTCGGATGCGATATATGGTCTTATTATGGTTCTTGGGTGCGGATTTGCTTTGTGGAAATTCCCCCATATGAAAGCGGGTATGAAAAAATCTTTGCAGATGTATTTGTACTGCGGTATTTCAACAACATTCTGGGGCGTGATGTTTGGCGGTTACTTCGGAGATGCAATTCAGGTTATTGCGGCAACGTTTTTTGATACCGAAATTGTTATAAAGCCACTTTGGTTTTCGCCACTTGACAGACCAATGCAAATGCTGATGTTCTCGTTGCTTGTGGGCATTGTTCATCTTTTTGCCGGCTTGGGAATGAAGCTTTATTCGCTGATTAAGGGCAAACAATATAAAGAAGCTCTTTATGATGTTGTTTTCTGGTATTTGCTTGTTGGCGGTGCAATTGTATTTTTGCTGTCAACCGAAATGTTTGTCAGAATGGCAAGTCTGAACTTTATTTTCCCGCCAATTGCAGGAAATATTGCGGTGTGGGCAATGATAATCGGTGCATTGGGCATTACGCTCACTGCAGGCCGTTCATCAAAGAATCCCTTAAAGCGGATTGCAAAGGGGCTTTATGAGCTGTACGGTGTGACAAGCTACCTGAGCGATATTTTATCCTATTCCCGACTTTTGGCTCTTGGTCTTGCAACGGGTGTTATTGCAAACGTGTTTAATAAGATGGGCAGTATGTTGGGTGACAGCATAATCGGAATTGTGGGTTTTATAATAATCTTCATAGTCGGACATGCTCTGAATATTGCGATTAACCTGCTTGGTGCATACGTTCACACAAACAGACTGCAGTTTGTTGAATTTTTCGGTAAATTCTATGAAGGCGGCGGTGAAAAATATACGCCATTCAGAGATGATACGGGATATATTGAAATTGATACAGGTAATTCTGAAAAATAATCAGTTATCATAACAAAAGAAATTTAATAAGCATACCAGCCTGCGGTTGCGTTTAAAATTTTTGCAGGCAGAAAGGTTTTGAAAATTATGGAAAATTTAGGTATTGTTTTTGCGTTGTTGGGTGCTGTTCTGGCTGCTTTGATGGCAGGAATCGGTTCGGCAATCGGTGTTGGCATGGCAGGTGAAGCTGCGGCAGGCGTTGTGACGGAAGACCCCAAAAAGTTTGGTAAGGTTCTGATTCTTCAGCTTCTTCCGGGTACACAGGGTATTTACGGCTTGCTCATTGCGTTTATAACACTTTCGCAGATTGGTATTCTGGGCGGTTCGGCTGTTGCTGTTTCACTTCCTGCAGGTCTTCTCTATTTTGCCGCTTGTCTGCCCATGGCATTTGTTGGTCTCTGGTCTGCAATCCGTCAGGCAAGAGCTGCTGTTGCAGGTATTGCACTTGTTGCAAAGAAGCCCGACCAGATGAGTAAATCCCTTATTTTTGCCGCAATGGTTGAGACATATGCGATTCTTGCATTGCTCATTTCAATCCTTGCAATTGTTGGAATTCCTGCACTCGGTCTGTAATTGCTTTAGCGTTATCCCGATTTTTTCGGGGAAGGAGGAAGAGTATGACAGGTCTTGAAAATATTATAAAGCAGATTGAAGCCGATTCACGGAGCAGAGTGGATGAAATAAAGGCAAAAGCTGATGCTGCGGTCAAAGAGATTATTGACAATGCAAATGCAGAGGCTGAGGAGATTTCAAAAAGCTATGCAAAATTGGCTGATTCAAAATCAAAAAATGTTCTTGAAAGGGCAAAGGCGGCTGATGAAAGTGATGCCAAGCGTGCCGTTCTCAAAAAGAAGCAGGAGCTTATCAAAACTATGATTGATGCCGCTCGTGATGACATTAAGAATGGTGATGCGGCAGAATATTTTGAGTTTCTGGAAAGTATTTTGAAGAAAACCACAAAAGGTATTGGCGGAAAAATTATACTTTCCGAAAAGGATATGAAGGAAATGACACCTTCATTTGAAGCAGTTCTTAAAGAAAAGAATCTGACGGCGGAAAGCGGAAGTCTGGGGCATAGATGCGGATGTGTTGTTGTGTACGGTAATATTGAAATAAACTGTACCGTTGATGCTGTGTTTGATGCTCAGGCAGAGGTTGTTTCCGACAGTTTGAATGCTTTTTTGTTTGGAAGTGAAGGAGGGGTTTAAATGCCCGAACAGTATACTTATGCGGTGGCTCGAATTCACACCAAAGAAAGTGCAATGCTGAGTCTTCATGACCTTGAACGGATTCTGGCGGCGACTGATTTGAATGAGGCTATGGCATTTCTGAATGAAAAAGGTTATGATGCCCTTGGTGCCGAGACGGTTGATGAAGTTGTGAGCACGGAGCGTAGAAAGATGTGGGAGCTTATTTCGGGAATGGTTGAGGATATGTCGGTTTTTGATATTTTCCTTTATGAAAATGATTTCCATAATCTGAAAGCGGCGGTTAAATCCATAATCACCAAGGACAGCACGGACAAGGTTTTTGTTGAAAACGGTACCGTGGAACGGAAGGTGATTTCGGAAGCAATTCAAAAGCGTGATTTTTCTGCTTTGCCTGAGTTTATGCGCGATGTTGCCGAGAAAGCGGTTAAAACCCTTATGGAAACCGGTGACGGAGGACTTTGTGACGTTCTGGTTGACAGGGCATATCTGGAGGCGTGCCTCAGGACTGCAAAAAAAGCCGACAACAATATGATTAAGCAGTATGCGGAACTGACCGTTGCCCTTGCTGACATAAGAATTGCGGCAAGAGGAGCCCGGCTTCAGAAAAACAAGGAGTTTTTCAAAAGGGCTTTGGCTGAATGTGAATCTTTGAATGTATCCTCCGTGGCTGATGCGGCTTCAAAAGGGTTTGAAGATTTGCTGAGCTATCTGAAACTGACCGAATATTCAGATTGCTCGGAGATTCTGGCAGAATCCTATACTGCATTTGAAAAATGGTGTGATGACCGTCTTATGGCGGAAATACGAAAAGAAAAAAACAACTATTTTACAATTGCTCCCATTGCAGCATATATTTTTGCAAAGGAAAGCGAACTGAAAATGGTTGGACTTGTTCTGACTGCAAAGCAGAATAAGCTTGATGAAACTGTTATCAGAGAAAGGCTGAGGGAACTTTATGTATAAAGGTGTAGCGGTTATAGGCGACAGAGACAGTATATACGGTTTTGCCTCAATCGGTCTCAGCATTTTTCCCGTGTCGGACAGTGTTGAAGGTGCAAAAACCTTTAAACAACTGTGCAAAGGCGAATATGCGATTATCTATATAACAGAGTCTCTGGCGGCAGAACTTGAAGAAGAAATTGAAAAAATATCAGAAAGTATGTATCCTGCGGTTATTCTTATTCCCGGTATTTACGGCAATACGGGGCGGGGACTTGCCGAAGTCCGCAAGTCGGTTGAAAAAGCTGTTGGCTCGGATATACTTTTTGGCGGTAAAGACTAAGAGATAGAAAGTGGTGTGTAAATGAGTATCGGAAGAATAAAGAAGGTTGCAGGACCTCTTGTTATAGCTGAAGATATGAGAGATGCCAATATGTTTGACGTGGTTCGTGTAAGCAACCAGCGTCTTATTGGCGAAATAATTGAAATGCACGGCGATCAGGCATCGGTTCAGGTTTATGAAGAAACATCCGGACTCGGCCCGGGCGAACCTGTTGAATCAACGGGAAGCCCTCTCAGTGTTGAACTTGGCCCCGGTCTTATAGGCGGAATCTTTGATGGAATTCAAAGACCTCTTGAAGCCATTATGAAGGTGTCGGGAAACAATCTTGAACGTGGCGTTGAGGTTGCATCGCTGGACAGAGAAAAGAAGTGGGATTTTGTTCCCGTTAAAGCCGTTGGCGACGATGTTGTGGGCGGTGACATAATCGGAACGGTTCAGGAAACCGATGTTGTTGTTCAGAAGATTATGGTTCCCAACGGAATTGAAGGAAAACTTGCTGAAATAAAGGCAGGTAGCTTCACGGTTACTGATGCTGTTGCGGTGGTTGAAACCGTAAAAGGCACAAAAGAAAATATTTCACTTATGCAAAAGTGGCCTGTTCGTGTTGAAAGACCTTATGCAAAAAAACTTTCGCCCGAAATGCCCCTTGTGACAGGCCAGAGAGTTATTGACACCCTGTTCCCCATTGCAAAGGGCGGTGTGGCATCTGTTCCCGGACCTTTCGGAAGCGGTAAAACAGTTGTTCAGCATCAGCTTGCAAAATGGGCAGAGGCTGACATTGTGGTTTATATCGGTTGCGGCGAGCGTGGTAATGAAATGACCGACGTTCTTAATGAGTTCCCTGAACTGATTGACCCCAAAACGGGAAAATCTTTGATGGAAAGAACGGTAAGTCGGAGGCCAAGCGGT
>JAZRMZ010000141.1:0-5619 GCA_045647905.1 Clostridia bacterium | reverse complement strand
AAAGAGTTGGGTATTCCCATTGAAAAGGTGAAAAAGAGTAGTGATGAATCATATGTTTTGTCAGGAAGGACAAAGGAGGATGTTCACAATGCGTAATGTTGATCTTGTTATAATCGGCGGAGGCCCTGCCGGTATGTGTGCGGCAGTCAGTGCTTATAAATCGGGTGTTGAGAATATACTTATACTTGAACGTGATGCACATCTTGGAGGAATTTTGCAGCAATGTATTCATAACGGCTTCGGGCTTCACAGATACAAGGAGGAGCTGACCGGACCGGAATATGCTTTCAGATGCGAAATGGAATTGAGAAAACTGCCTGTTGAGGTGCAGTGCAACACCATGGTGACGGATATTTCCCCTCAAAAGGTGATTACAGCAATGTCATCCGAAAGGGGAATTGAAAAGATTTCTGCCAAAGCCATAATTCTTGCAATGGGCTGCCGTGAACGCTCAAAGGGTGCTTTGAATATTCCGGGAACACGTCCGTCAGGAATTTTCAGTGCAGGAACTGCACAAAAATATGTTAATATGATGGGATATATGCCCGGAAAGAATGTGGTTATTCTGGGTTCGGGTGATATTGGACTTATAATGGCAAGAAGAATGACCTTGGAGGGGGCAAAGGTTCATGCAGTTTGTGAGGTTATGCCTTATTCGGGAGGGCTTGCAAGAAATATTCAGCAATGCCTTAATGATTTTGATATTCCTCTTTATCTCAGTCATACGGTGACAGAAATTCACGGCGAGCACAGAGTTGAAGGCGTAACAATTTCTGAGGTTGACGAAAAGATGAAGCCCATTCAGGGCACAGAACGATTTATAGAATGTGATACTTTGCTTCTTTCGGTTGGACTTATTCCCGAAAATGAATTGTCCAGGTCGGCAGGATTGGAGCTGGATTCTGTGACAAAGGGCTGCTTTGTTGATCAGAACCGTGAAACGGAAATTGAAGGTGTTTTTGCCTGCGGAAATGTTCTGCACGTTCATGACCTTGCGGATTTTGTTTCTGAGGAAGGTGAAATTGCAGGGGAAAGTGCGGCATTATATATTCGGGATGAATTGAAAAAGTCAATTCACATACCCGTGGTTACAGACGGAAAAATAAGGTACAGTGTTCCTCAGGTTGTTACGGATAATACAAAAAATATAAGGCTGTATTATAGAGTCGGGGCAGTTTTTTCAGATGTAAAGGTGAATGTTCTTGCTGACGGCGTTGTTGTGAACAGCGTAAAGAAAAAGAAGCTTGTTCCGGGAGAAATGCAGTATATTGAACTGAAAGCAAATTCTATTTCCGAAAACACTTCGGAAATTAAAGTTTGTATTGACAAAGAATAAGGAATTGTAATACAATGGAGGCAGAAATGAAAAAGAATTTAACGTGTATAGTATGTCCCTTGGGTTGCTTGCTTGAAGTTGAGCAGGAGGGCAGCGAAGTTGTGTCGGTTGAAGGCAACGGATGCAAAAGAGGAAGAGATTATGCTGTTACGGAATGTACAAATCCCCGTCGTGTAATCACCACAACGGTCAGAACTCAGGAAGGGTATATAATTCCGGTTAAAACGGATAAGGCAATCCCAAAATCCATGATTTTTGAATGTATGAAGGATATAAATCTTTTGTGTCCCGATAACCAAAACGGATATACGGTTGGGGATATTATATGCAGAAATATTTCGGGCACGGACGCCAATGTTGTTGTTTGTGCTGATGTAAGGAAGGTGTGAAACCGTATTATGGTAATTGCTGCAATAAGCAACAAGGAAATGTTGCTGAAAGCCTGTGAATCAAAGTGCAAAATTGTGTTCGATCTGGCGCCGAATATTGAGCGTATTGAAGAATATGTTGAAGTTTGCCGCTTCCATGAAAAAACACTTTTTGTTCATATTGACCTTGCCGAAGGTATAGGGAAAGATAAATTCGGATTGCGGTTTTTGAAAAAACTTGGTGTTGATGGCATAATCAGCACCCGTGCGGCAATGATTAAGGCGGCAAAAGAACTGGAGATGAAAACGGTTCAAAGAATTTTTGTTCTTGATTCCCATTCGCTGCGCACGGCGGAGACAATTGTGAAAAACGGTGCTGATATGATTGAGGTGATGCCGGGTATCATTCCTGTTGCAATACGTGAGATTCACGATAATGTTGATATTCCCATTATTGCAGGAGGTCTTGTGCGTAATGAAGAAGATGTCAGAATGATTCTTGAGGCAGGTGCGATTGCGGCTTCAACTTCTGAGAGTAATTTGTGGTGAGGAGATGTTTGGAATGGAAGCGTTGAAGAAAAAAAGACTTTTTTTACTTGATATGGACGGGACATTATATCTTGATAATGATTTGTTTGACGGTGTTAATGAATTTCTTTTGCACATAAAAAAAATCGGAGGAATGTATTTGTTCCTGACGAATAACTCTTCAAAAAGTGTAAATAAATATGTTGAAAAGATGAACAGCCTGGGTGTGGAAACAACTGCCGATGATTTTTTAACATCATCACAGGCAACATCCATTTATCTTGCAAACAAACAATACAAAAAAATATATGTTTTCGGTACGGATTCATTGAAGGAGGAGCTTAGCTGTTTTAATATTACAGATAAGCTTGAGGATGATATTGATTGCCTTGTTATGGGCTTTGACACACAGTTGACATTCCAAAAGCTGGAGGATGCCTGCATTTTGTTGGGCAGAGGGGTTGACTATATTGCAACAAATCCCGATTATGTGTGCCCCACATCATATGGCTATGTGCCTGATTGCGGAAGTGTTGCTGATATGCTTTATAATGCAACAAAACGCAGACCGCTTTTTATCGGCAAGCCAAAGCCCGAAATGGTGCTTCTTGCAATGGAAAAGACGGGTTATGCAAAAGATGAAACGGTTATCATAGGCGACAGAATTTATACTGATATTGCCTGCGGACTTAATGCGGGAATTGATTCGGTTATGGTTCTCAGCGGTGAAAGCACAAGAGATGATATTGAAAAATATAAAATAAACCCTACATATGTGCTCAAAAATATCAAAGAGATTCTTGAAATTATTCAAAGATAATTTATTTATCGTGTGAATTAATTTTGAAAAACTATTGCAAAAAAAACCATTTTGTAGTAAAGTATCTTATGTTGAAATAAATTCTGATTATAAAAGTGAAGGGATGTTTCGCGTATGACGCAAAAAAATGGTTTTGGATTGACAAAAAGTGTGAAAGATATTTGCTTCACTGTTTTGGGGATTATTATTACCTCAGCTGCAATAAGTCTTTTTTTGACGCCCAACAAGGTTGTTGGCGGAGGAATGTCGGGTGTATCGACAATTCTGTATCACACATTCAACTTTCCACCCGGCTTAACATTTGGTGCTCTTAATATTGTCCTTTTGCTGATAGGTTTAAAGGTGCTTGGTTGGGAATTTACGTTAAAGACCCTGTTTGGTGCAGGCTTGCTTTCGCTGATGGTTCAGATGTTTTCGTATCTTCCTCCGGTTACAAACGACGTTTTGCTTGCCACACTTTTTGGAGGTGTGCTTTATGGTGTTGGAATCGGACTTGCGTTGGTTTCGGGCGCATCAACGGGCGGAACGGATATTCTTGGCAGACTTGTTCAGCATAAATTTCCGCAGATGCCAATTGGTAAATTATTACTGATGATTGACGGAATGGTTATTGTGGCGGCATTGATTGTGTTCAGGGAAGTGAATCTGACGCTTTTTGGTATTCTTTCTCTTTTTGTTTCTACCTATGCCATTGACTGGCTTGTTGCACGACTTAATCTTTCCACAATTGCGTTCATAATTTCGGATAAAGGTGATGAGCTTGCAAGTTTTCTCGTTGGAAGTTCGCACAGAGGTGTTACGGTTATTGACGCTGTGGGTGCATACACAAACGAGGACAAAAAGATGCTTTTTTGTGCGTTGAAGGAACATGAGACCATTGACTTCAAAAGGAAGATAGAGGAAATTGACCCACAGGCTTTCACAGTATTTTCGGAATCACAAAAAATTCTCGGAAACGGATTTTACATATACAGATAAGATGTTCAGCTTGCAAAGCGTTGCTTTTGCAAGCTGAATTGTTTTTGTTCTGTAACAAATGTTGGGATAAAAATTTCAAAAAAGATTCTTCGTTACACTCAGAATAACCTTGATTGGCCGGTGTTAATGCTGAGAGGGGGATTCGCGGTGAATTTAATGATTACGGTTATCTGATATGGAAGATGACCTGTGATGGATTTGCACTTGTGGGAATGGCAGACCAGTGTGCCATTTGTGACCCTCAGACTGATTTTATATTGATAATTACTTCGGAAAACCCTATAAAAAAAATAAATTACATCGTCTGTGCGAAATTTTCCGCCGATGGCGGAAAGGTATATGGACAAAAAAAGCTGTATCCTTTTCTGCCGGCCGCAGGCGAGGGCTAAAGGACTTTTTATAATTTGATTTAAATTTCTGTTTTGCCCAACAGTTCTTTTGGTGTGCATCCCAAAAAACGCTTGAAAAGTCTGCAAAAGTAACATAAATCGGGGAGATTTACAGCTTCAGCTGCCTCGGTGACATTATATTCCCGTGTCATCAACAGTTCTCTTGCTCTTTTTATCCGCAAATAGTTTTTGTAGGTGATGGGCGACATTTTTTTGTATTCCTTAAACAAGCGGCGAAATGAACTTGGACTGACATTGCATATGTTTGCAAGCTCATTTACGTCTATTTCTTCAAGATAATGGTTCTCTATATGCAAAATTCCACGGTATATGGTCTGGTGCTTGGATTTAAGCTCTCTTCGAACCGAGTTGAGAAATATGTTGTGTATTATTTTGTACAATTCGGACAACAATTCCAGACGGCATCCGGGTGCACCCGCTTTCCATATTTCATATGCTCTTTGGAACATTTCAAGCAGAACACCGTTTTTATCCTTGGCGGCAATGCAAATACAGTTGGGCAACCGAAAGTTCAATTCGTCCAGAATGAAGTTAAAGGCAATATATTTCCCTTGCTGAGGCGGCAACCATTGGGAATGGTAGGTGATGTTGTTGGGAAGGTAAACTACCGAACCTGCAGTTGCTGAAACCATATGGTCTGTGCCTTTGTTGAATACAATTTCTCCTTGCAGAACATAAAAAAAACGGCTGTACATTCTTTCGTTTTCACGGCATACATAGTAGTCGGGTACAGCAA
Source organism: Clostridia bacterium (assembly GCA_045647905.1). Classification (GTDB taxonomy): domain Bacteria; phylum Bacillota; class Clostridia; order Monoglobales; family Monoglobaceae; genus SIG440. The sequence goes on along the minus strand of JAZRMZ010000141.1, from coordinate 443 downwards.
CTTGCCCTGCAAAAACAACGTGGGTGTTTTGTTTGTTTTCGGGTAAATCAGAAAATTCAATTTTAAACAGTTTATTCATATTTTTCACCACCTGATACTCATATTGTACAATAAATATGTTATTTTATCAATATCATTTTTAAAATTCTTGTGCTATAATGATGAAAAATCACAGAGGAAGGCGTGAAAATAATTATGAAAATTGGTATAGTTGGAGCAGGGGCATTTTCGGATGACTTTATCAGATTGTTCAATATGCATCCTGATGTTGAAGAAGTTGTTATTGCCGATTTGAATCCGGAGCGTGTTAAAAAATGTATGGAGCGGCATAACCTCAAAAGAGGCTTTTCGTCTTTTGAGGAGCTTTTGAAGGAAGCTCCTGATGTGGATAGTATCGGGATTTTTGCACAGCGTCAGTTGCACGGTCCTATGTCGATTCAGGC
>JAZRMZ010000140.1:0-28363 GCA_045647905.1 Clostridia bacterium | reverse complement strand
CCTGCCGATGCCGAATTTGTGAAAAGGCATATGCCAAAAAGTTTGGTGAAAACCTGCTTTTTTGGGGGCTATACGGATGCGGAGAGAGTGCTTTTTGCGGCACTGCCCGATTATCTGGAAGAAGATGATGCGGCTGAATTGATTTCGGTTATAGAAATAACGGGCAGAGATATTGGTGAGCTGAAGCATCCCGATTTTCTGGGAAGTCTTCTGGGGCTTGGAATCAAGCGTGAAAAAATCGGCGACATTCTGATTGCAGAGGATCGGTGTCTGGTTTTTGTTATTGAGAACATTGCCGATTACATCGTTGAAAACCTTGACAAGGTCGGACGAAAGGGTGTTCGGCTCCGAAAGGCGGAAATCGGTGAAATTGAAATTCCCCGGAAAAAGGTTGAAATTATTAATGCAACAGTTTCGGCTTTGAGGGTTGACAGCGTTGTTGCGGCGGCAATCAGAACCTCAAGGTCTGTGGCGTTGAGTGTTATAGCGGAGGGACGTGTTTTTGTGAATTGGACACAGCAGGACGGTCCTTCGGCAAAGATAAAGCCCGGAGATGTGTTTTCGGTGCGAGGAAAGGGAAGGTTCAGACTTTCCGAAGAAATTAATGAAACAAAAAAAGGCAGATTGGGCGTGCGGATTGAAAAAATGGTTTAGGCACAGACATTCTGCGGATGGGAGGAAGTTATATGTTAACACCTTTGGATATTGACAATAGAAAATTTACTAAAGAAGTCCGTGGTTACAGCAAGGCGGAAGTCGAAGAATTTATGGCTGTTATTTCCGAGAACTACGAGCTTATTTACAAGGAAAATCTTGCAAACAAAGACAAGATTGCTATGCTTTCAAATGCAATTAAGCAATATAAGTCAATGGAAGAAACTCTTCAGAGTGCTATTCTTGTTGCTCAGAATGCAGGCGATGAAGTTATTCAGAACGCCAAGAGAAGCGCTGAAAATATTATTAAGGATGCCGAGAACAAAGCGGCACAGCTTTTGTCTGATGCAAGCCGTGAGGTGACACGTCTCAGCTATGAATATGAAGAAATGCGCCGCAATATTGAGGTGTTCAGAACAAGAATTATTTCTTTGCTCACTTCACAGATGGATATTGTCAAGGATTTCAATATGCCCGATAATGTGAGCAGAAGAGACATCAAGGTTGAGGTTTCAACAACCGTGCCCCGAACAACAATTGAGGAGGAGTTTGCAACCGGTGCAAAATCAACTCTTGAAAGACTGGAACAGATGACTCAGGAGCTTCCCAAAATCGTTGTTAACGAAAAGGGCGAATATGTTGAAGCCAAGGAGGAAGTTTCGGAGGGCTGATATTACATAGCTCCGATACAGCTTGTGCTGTAACAAAAAAGTTTATATTTAATTTGACTAAGACAGCTTTGTGGATTTTCCGCAGGCTGTTTTCGGTAGGTATGAGATTTTTACAGGTGAAGATATGATTTATATATTTTTAGCAGTTGTTATATTTGGTGTTGATATTGCAACCAAATTTCTGGCAAAAAGCCATCTTGCGGGCTCGCCGTCGATTCCGCTGATTGAGGATGTTTTTTATCTGACTTATGTTGAAAACAGGGGTGCGGCATTTGGAATTTTGCAGGGCGGTCTGCTGTTTTTTATAATTGTTGCCGCAGTAATGGCGGTTGTTGTTGTGTGGCTGCTCAGAACATATAAAACACGGCATACGTTGATGAAGTTGGGCCTCAGCTTTTTGTGTTCGGGGGCTTTGGGCAACACCGTAGACAGAATTATGCAGGGATATGTGGTGGATTTTTTTGATTTCAGACTGATTGACTTCCCTGTGTTTAATGTTGCTGATATTTTTGTGTGCATAGGTGCAGGTTTGCTTGCAATATATTTTATTTTTTATGACAATAAAAGAGGCAGTGAAAATGAAGATTAGTGCAACGGATGCAGGAAAAAGACTTGATTTATATCTTGCGGAAAGTTTTGATGAACTGACACGTTCACGGGTTCAGAAGCTCATTTCTCAGGGTGAAATCAGGGTTAACGGCAAGGAAGTCCGTGCAAATTACAAGCTCAGAGAAGCAGACAATGTTGAAATTAATATTCCTGATGCCAAAGAGGTTGAAATTGCGGCGGAGGAAATTTCCCTTGATATTGTTTTTGAAGATGACTGTATGCTGGTTGTGAACAAGCCTCAGGGCATGGTTGTTCATCCTGCGGCGGGGAATTACAGCGGAACGCTGGTCAATGCGCTGATGTCCCATTGCGGCGACAATCTTTCGGGCATAAACGGCGAAATCCGTCCGGGGATTCTGCACAGAATCGATAAGGATACAAGCGGACTTTTGATGGTTGCAAAAAATGACAGGGCGCATATGGGGCTTTCGGAGCAGATAAAGGAACACAGCCTCACACGGGAATATCTTGCGCTGGTTCACGGCAGAATAAAGGACGACAGCGGAACAATTGATGCTCCAATCGGTCGTGATGAAAAAGACCGTAAAAAAATGACAATAACAACAAAGAACTCCAGAAATGCGGTTACGCATTTTTTTGTATTGGAGAGGTTTGATAAGTATACATTTGTGAGATGCCGTCTTGAAACGGGTCGAACCCATCAAATCAGGGTTCATATGTCCAAAAACGGTCATCCCATTGTGGGCGACCCGGTTTATGGCAGAAAAAAGGAAGAATTTAAGCTGAATGGTCAGCTTTTGCACGCTCACATGATTGGCTTCATTCATCCTGTGACGGGTGAATACATGGAATTTTCGAGAGAGATTCCCGAATATTTTGAAGATGTGCTGGAAAAACTGAGGAGGAAAATGCTGTGAGTGTTCACGAAGGGCATAGAAAGCGACTTGACAAAAAGGTTCTTGAACAGAGCTATGAGATGCTTGAAGCACATGAGCAACTTGAGCATCTTTTGTTTGCTGTTATTCCCAGGGGCGACACAAACGCCATTGCGCACAGGCTTTTGCGTCGTTTCATAACCGTTGGGGCGGTTCTTCATGCCGATGTTGATGAGCTTATGAAAATTGAAGGGGTTGGAAAGCGAACAGCCATGTTTCTCACAAATCTTCCAAAGCTCCTTGGTATTGTTGAACGGAGTATGGCAAAGGAAAATGCCCCAAAGTTAGATAACTTTGAAAAAATTACGGATTTTGTGAAGAGTTATTTTTACGGAAAGTTGATTGAAGAAGTTTATGTAATCAGCCTTGATGCATCGTGCAAACTCCTTGCCATATCCAAGGTTTCCAAAGGCGTGCAGGGTGAAGCCGGAGTTTCGCCTGCGGTGGTTGTGAAGCAAGCGTTGAATGACAACGCAAGCCAGACGGTTGTTGTCCACAATCATCCCTGCGGTGTGCTGAGTCCGTCGGGGGCGGATGTGAATCTTTCGGCAACATTGAAAGACACTTTTGCATCCATCGGGGTTGAAATGATTGACAGCCTGATTGTTTCGGGCGGCGAATGTTACAGCATTGCAACTCATTATGATCTGGACAGGATAATTCGTGAAAAGAAGAGACAAGAGAGCAAGGAGAAGTGACGTATGGATTTTCAGGTTGTATCTCAATATAAGCCTTCGGGCGACCAGCCTCAGGCCATTGAAGCTCTTGCAAAGGGTGTTCTTGAGGGCGACAAGTTTCAGACACTTATGGGTGTTACGGGTTCGGGAAAGACCTTCACAATGGCAAACGTCATTGAAAAGGTGAACAAGCCCACCTTGGTTCTTGCCCACAACAAAACCCTTGCGGCACAGCTTTGCAGTGAATTTAAGGAGATTTTCCCAAATAATGCCGTGGAATATTTTGTTTCTTATTATGATTATTATCAGCCCGAAGCATATATTCCCAATTCGGATACCTACATTGAAAAGGATGCCCAGACAAACGAGGATATTGACAAGCTGCGTCACTCTGCGACGGCAGCTCTTTTTGAACGCCGTGATGTTATTATTGTGGCTTCGGTTTCCTGTATTTATGGTCTTGGCGACCCCATTGACTATAACAACATGGTGATTTCCCTCAGAACGGGTATGGAGCGTGACCGTGATGAGGTTATTGACAAGCTGATTGAAATTCAGTATGAAAGAAACGACATAAACTTTACCCGAAACAAATTCCGTGTTCGTGGCGATGTTGTGGATGTTTTCCCGTCATATTCGTCGGGAAATGCCATACGCATTGAGTTTTTTGGCGATGAGGTTGACCGCATTGCTGAAATCAGCTCGGTTACGGGCGAAGTTATAAAGGTGCTGAAGCACGTTGCGATTTATCCGGCTTCCCATTATGTTGCAAGCAAGGACAAGCTTGAACGTGCAATCGGTCAGATTGAATCCGAAATGGAGGCTCGTGTTGAAGAATTCAAGGCAAAGGAATGTCTGATTGAAGCACAGCGCATAAAGGAAAGAACAAAATATGATATTGAAATGCTTCGTGAAACGGGGTTTTGTCAGGGGATTGAGAACTATTCAAGACATATAAGCGGCAGAGAGCCGGGAAGCCCGCCCTTTACTCTGCTTGATTATCTGCCCAAGGATTTTCTGCTTATGGTGGATGAATCCCATGTTACTATTCCTCAGGTTCGTGCAATGTATGCAGGGGACCGTGCAAGAAAAAACAATCTTGTGGAATACGGCTTTCGTCTGCCTTCGGCTTATGACAACAGACCCCTTAATTTTGACGAATTTTATGACCACATAAATCAGGCGATTTTTGTCAGCGCAACTCCTGCGGATTTTGAAAAGGAACGCTCCGCCAGGGTGGTTGAGCAGGTTATACGTCCCACGGGACTTCTTGACCCCAGAATCTCGGTTCGGCCAATTGAAGGGCAGATTGATGATTTGTACGGCGAAATAAAAACAAGGATTGCCAAAAATGAAAGGGTTCTTGTCACAACCCTCACAAAGAAAATGGCGGAACGCCTCACCGAGTATTTTGAGGAAATGGATTTGAAGGTCAGGTATCTTCATTCTGAGGTGGAAACCATTGAGCGTATGGAAATTATCCGTGATTTGAGGTTGGGCGTTTTTGATGTTCTGGTTGGAATCAATCTCCTGCGTGAAGGTCTTGACATCCCCGAAGTTTCACTTGTTGCCATTCTTGATGCGGACAAGGAAGGTTTTTTGCGAAGCGATACATCCCTGATTCAGACAATCGGACGTGCGGCACGTAATGCGGAGGGCACGGTTATAATGTATGCCGACACGGTTACGGGTTCAATGGAAAGAGCCATTTCGGAGACGGAACGCCGCCGTGAGATTCAGCAGGCATATAACCAAAAGCACGGAATTGTTCCAAAGACAATCAGAAAAGAAGTTCACGAAATAATTGAAGCCACCGTTGCGGACAGCAAGGTTCCCAAGCACGGCAGAAGGACAGCGGAAAAGGCTGTGGCAGATGTAACTCAAAAGACAATTGCCGAGCTCACAACCGAAATGAAGAAGGCTGCGGAATTGCTCCAGTTTGAGCTGGCGGCAAAGCTGCGTGATGAGATAAGAGCGCTGGGTGGCGAAATCTGAAAAATCTTGCCCGGCTCACCGCAACCTGTCTCCCATTTCGGGGGAGGGGTTCTCGGAGCGGTGCACACCACGGCATCGCAGTGAAAGGATTGATTATATATGATAGAAAACAAATACAGCAAATACATTCACGTCAAGGGTGCAAGGGAGAACAACCTCAAGGGCATTGACGTGAAGATTCCCCGAGACAAAATGGTTGTGCTCACGGGTCTCAGCGGTTCGGGAAAGTCTTCCCTTGCCTTTGAAACCATTTATGCCGAGGGGCAGAGACGGTATGTGGAGTCTTTGTCGGCATATGCACGTCAGTTTTTGGGGCAGATGGAAAAGCCCAATGTGGAATCCATTGACGGACTTTCCCCTGCAATATCAATTGACCAGAAGACAACAAGCAAGAATCCCCGTTCAACGGTGGGAACAGTTACCGAGGTTTATGACTATGTGCGTCTTTTGTTTGCAAGAATCGGGGTTCCCCATTGTCCAAAATGCGGAAGGGAAATCAAGTCACAGAGTATTGACCAGATTGTGGATAGCGTGAAGGCGTTGCCCGAAAAAACAAAAATTCAGATTCTTGCCCCTGTTATCAGAGGCAGAAAGGGCGAATATACAAAGGTTTTTGAAAAAGCCGCAAAGGACGGCTTTGTTCGTGTCAGGGTTGACGGCGAAATTTTTGACCCGTCATCTGACGAAATCAAGCTTGATAAGCAAAAAAAGCATAGTATTGAAATTGTTGTTGACCGACTTGTTGTTCGTGAGGGAATGGACAAAAGACTGACCGATTCCCTTGAAACTGCGCTGAAAATGGCAAACGGCTTGGTTGTTGTGCAATTGATTGATGAAGAACGGGAAATGATGTTCAGCCAGAATTATGCCTGCGATGACTGCGGAATCAACATTGAAGAACTGACACCAAGAATGTTTTCCTTCAATACTCCATACGGCGCCTGCCCTCATTGTATGGGCTTGGGCGAGGTGGAGCTGATTGATGTTGAACGTCTTGTGCCCGACAAAACAAAGAGCATAAATGAAGGTGCAATTGCCTGCTATGGCTGGACGGGAACCGACAAGGACAGTATTTCGGCGATGTATTACCGTGGTCTTTCAAAAAAGTACGGATTCAGTCTTGACACGCCTTTTCAGGACTTGCCCGATGATATTGTTGACATTATCCTTTACGGAACAAAGGGCGAGAAGGTTCATCTTTCTTATGAAAAGACTTATGCCAGAGGTGAGCATTTTGCACGGTTTGAGGGGATTGTGAACAATGTTCTGAGACGTTATCAGGAAACAAATTCCGATTGGGCAAAACGTGAAATTCAGGAGTTTATGAACACAACTCCCTGCCCTGAATGCAAGGGAACACGTTTGAAAAAGGAGAGCCTTGCAGTTACGGTCAAGGACAGAAATATAAATGATGTGAGCAATCTTTCCATTGCAGATGCAATGTTGTTCTTTGAAGAAATGGAGCTGACCGAGAGGGAAGAATTCATCGGCAAGCAGATTCTGAAGGAAATCAAGGCAAGACTTTCGTTTTTGGTGAGCGTTGGTCTTGAATACCTGACCCTTTCACGTTCAAGCGGAACTCTTTCGGGCGGTGAAGCACAGCGAATCCGCCTTGCGAGCCAGATTGGTTCGGGGCTTATGGGCGTGGTTTATATTCTTGATGAACCAAGCATCGGTCTGCATCAGAGAGACAACCACAAGCTCATTGATATGCTGAAAAAGCTCCGTGATTTGGGCAATACCCTTATTGTGGTTGAACATGATGAGGATACAATGCGTGCCGCCGACCATATTATTGACATTGGCCCCGGTGCAGGTATCCATGGCGGATATGTTGTTGCGGAGGGTACTGCCGAGGAAATTATGAAGTGCCAGGAGTCAGAAACGGGACAGTATCTCAGCGGTCAGAAGTTTATACCCGTGCCCTTTGCAAGACGTCAGGGCAACGGCAGTTTTTTGAAGCTTGAAGGAGCGGCACAGAATAATCTGAAAAATGTTGATGTTGAAATTCCCTTGGGCACATTCACTTGCGTTACGGGGGTTTCGGGAAGCGGAAAAAGTTCTCTGGTTAATGAAGTTTTGTTCAAAATTCTTGCAAACGACCTGAACCGTGCAAAACAAAAGCCCGGAAAGTACAAAAAAATCAGTGGTCTTGAGAATCTTGACAAGGTTATTGACATTGACCAGTCGCCAATCGGCAGAACACCACGGTCAAATCCTGCAACCTATACGGGACTTTTTGGGGATATCAGAAACCTTTTTGCATCAACACCCGATGCAAAGTCCAGAGGCTACGGCCCCGGACGGTTCAGTTTTAATGTTAAGGGCGGCAGATGTGAATCCTGTCAGGGTGACGGTATAATCAAGATTGAGATGCATTTTTTGCCCGATATTTATATGCCCTGCGAGGTTTGTGACGGAAAACGCTATAACCGTGAGACCCTTGAAGTGAAGTTCAAGGGAAAGAGCATTGCGGATGTTCTTGATATGACCGTTGAGGAGGGAATGTACTTTTTTGAAAGTATTCCCAAAATTGCCAACCGTCTCAGGACGCTTTTTGAGGTGGGCTTGGGATATATCAAAATCGGACAGTCTTCAACCACCCTTTCGGGGGGTGAGGCACAGCGTGTCAAGCTTGCAACCGAATTGAGCAAGCGGAGCACGGGCAAGACAATTTATATCCTTGATGAGCCAACAACGGGACTCCACACGGCGGATGTACACCGTCTTATTGAGGTTTTGCAGAGATTGGTCGATTCGGGGAATACGGTTGTTGTGATTGAACATAACCTTGATGTGATAAAAACGGCAGACTATATAATTGACCTTGGCCCCGAAGGGGGAAACAAGGGCGGTATGATTGTTGCCAAGGGCACTCCCGAAGATGTGGTGAAGTGCAAAAAATCATATACGGGAATGTACTTGAAAGACGTATTGAAGTGAGAACTCCCTCCCGCTTTTGGATTTCAGTAAAAGACGGAGGGGGGGGCAGACTAGGGACAAAGCCCATTTGTCATTCTGAGGGAGCGAAGCTATTCGAAGAATCTGACGATTTCAAGATCCTTCGTTGCACTCAGGATGACTGCGTTTTGTTTGGTGTAGTGTCATTCTGAACGTGGTGAAGAATCTTTATTGGTGAATCACACTATAATATCAAATAAAGCCCTGCAACCGCAGGGCTTTATTTGATTGGTTTTGCAACAAATGTTGGGGCAGAAGTTTCAAAACAGATCCTTCGTTGCACTCAGGATGACACTATCTTCCAAAAGTTGCGGTCATTCTGAACGTAGTGAAGAATCTTTGTTTGCATGGTTATAATGTGCTGTACATTGAATATAGCTTCGCATATTCGCCGTTCTTTTCCATAAGCTGGGCGTGGGTGCCTTCTTCGGCAATTCCGTCGTTTGTGAGTACAAAAATTCTTGATGCGTTTTTGATTGTGGTGAGACGGTGAGCAATGGTGAAGGTGGTTTTTCCTTCCGAAAGGCGTTTAAGGGATTTTTGAACAAGAAGCTCGCTTTCATTGTCCAGAGCCGAGGTTGCCTCGTCGAGAATAAGTATGGGCGGATTCTTCAAAAACAGTCTTGCAATGGAAATTCTTTGCTTCTGACCGCCCGAAAGTTTAAGTCCTCGCTCGCCCACGTAGGTGTCATAACCGTCTTTCAGCTCGCTGATAAATTCGTGAGCACCTGCCGCTTTTGCGGCTTCAATAACATCTTCACGGGTTGTATCGGGCTTGCCGTAGATTATGTTTTCATAAACCGTTCCACTGAAAAGATACACGTCCTGTTGAACCATACCGATGTTGTTGCGGAGGGAATTGAGGGTTATGTCACGGATGTTTGTGCCGTCAATGAGAATCTTGCCCGAAGTCAGGTCATAAAATCTTGGAATCAGGTTGCACATCGTGGTTTTGCCGCCACCTGAGGGCCCCACAATGGCAATATTCTCACCGGGTTCAACTGAGATGTTCATATTTTCAAGGACATTGTCTGCACCGTCGGTATATTTGAAGCTCACGTTGCAGAAGTCAACCTTGCCTGTGACATTTGTGAGTTCAACGGCGTTTTCAGCATCCCTGATGTCAACAGGCTCGTCCATGATTTCCTGAAATCGTTCAATTCCCGTAATTCCTCTCTGGAACTGTTCGGTGAATTCAACAATACGGCGAATTGATGTTATCAGGGTCTGGATGTAGAGGAGGTATGCAACAAAGTCGGCGGCGTTGATGTGTCCGTCAACCATGAACCATGCGCCGAGAATGATTACGGCAATATACATAACACCGTCAAAAAAACGTGTTCCCGACTGAAACAGCGCCATATATTTATAGGCGTTTTTCTTTGCTTTGAAAAATCTTTTGTTGCCCTCTGCAAACTTTTCTCTTTCAATATCTTCGTTGGCAAAGCTCTTCACAACCCTCACACCAAGAAGGCTGTCTTCAAGGTCGGCATTCAGTTCGCCGATTTGCTGACGCTGATCCTTGAATGCGTTTTTCATATTTTTGCGGAAAACAAAAACCGAAATAAGCATCAAAGGCAACAACAGGAAAATCAGACAGGTGAGCTTTATGTTGATTGAGCCGAGGATTATGAACGCACCGATGATTTTTATTGCCGCAATGAAAAATTCTTCGGGGCAGTGGTGTGAAAACTCGGTTATGTCAAAGAGGTCGGATGTCATTCTTGACATCAGCTGACCGATTTTTGTGTTGTCAAAGTATTTGAAAGGGAGATTTTGCAGATGGTCAAACATATCACGGCGCATATCGGTTTCAAGCCTTGCTCCCATAACGTGTCCTGCGTTTGCCATATAGTAGTTGGCGGCTGTATCAATGAGTCTGAGAAGGAGATAAAGCCCTCCCAGCTTCAGGACAGTTGTGAACACAAACTCAATGGCGGGATCTGTTGCCATATTGGTGATGTGGCGTACAATAAGCGGAAAAACAAGCTCGCATACTGTGGTGAGGGATGCGCAAAGAAGGTCGAGGATGATTATTCCGATATATGGTTTGTAATAAACCGAAAATTTTTTGAACATTTGATTTCACCTCGGATTTGTAATACATATTGGCTAAAGGCTCTGAAGAGATTCTTCGACTTCGCTCAGAATGACCGTCGGGGGGGATTATTCAACAGTATAAATATCAATTATTGTGCCTGAGGTGTTTGCATATTTTGTGTTCATATAGAGGGTTGAACCGATATTGACTGACTGATTTGATTCGGTGTAATAGCCCGAATCGCTGATTTTGCCGTTGAGGGCAATTGTCAGTGTAACATCAAACTGTTCGGGGAATTCAACATTCTGAACAGTTCCGTCAGTCAGCTCGGCAGGATGGATTGCAGGTGCGGGCAAAACATTGATAATGTCGCCGCAGTGTTCTTTTGTTACGGTGTTTGTAACTCTTTTTGAATTTTTGAGTGCGTCAACCGTTCCCTGACGTACACCTCTCACAAGCACCTTGTATTCAATGGCTTTTGTTTCGGTTGCAATTTTTTCTGTTGCAGGGGCAGAAAACTTTGTGTAAATCCCAAATGCCGCAACAAGTATACCCAGTATAACAATCAAGTCAATTATGCTGATTTTTCCAAATATTTTACCTTTATCATTTATAAACATAGTTTTTCACCTTTCCGACTTTCGTAAAAAGAAAGTTCTTTGATTTAGTTCAGTTCAAGTCCGATTATATAGCCGTAGCCTGCACATCTTGGTGCTTTGACAGCAAGCCCGTTGCCAACACGGAGGTCGGTTTTTCCTGCTGTTATGGCATCGTCTGTTTCGGTTACATCGGTTTCAAGAGTAAGCTTCACATCAAAAAACTGAGGGTCTTCAACCTTGCTTGCGGTTGCTGTGCTGTGGTCAACGATTGTTCGCTTTGCTTTGTTGACGGATATTTCTTTTATAGTTGAATAAAAACGCTCGGCTTCGCCGCAGGTCAGTTTTTCGTCATTGTCAAAGGCAAGCTCAAATTCCTTTGCCACAGTTTCGGTAACACGGGTCAGCTCAACTGTGAAGGTTGCCTTTCCTGAGGGGGCAGGTGTTGATTCGGTGTTTACAGGGGCGGACGGCTTCAGGAACAGAAATGCTCCAACAGCAATTGCCGCCGCAAGAATGAGAATTATGAATGCATCAAGCAGATTGAATTTTGGCTTAGATTTCATTTTTTTTACCTCCGAGGTTTTTATATATATTTTCTATGTTTTCAGCATATTTCTGAGCTGTGAATTTGGTTTTGAAAATTTCCTTGCTCTTTTCCGACATACGGGCATACAGCTCATCATCGGTGAAAAGCTCGGTGAGCTTTTGGGCAAGGGCTTTGGGGTCGTGAGTTGGAACAATAAATCCGTTTTCGCCGTTTTTGATAACACCGGGATTGCCGCCGAAATCCGACACCACCGCAGGCTTTCCAAGGCTCATACCTTCAAGAAGTGAAAGGCTTGTGGCTTCTGTGCCGAAGGAACAGTTGCATTGAACGTCCATAAGGTTCATAAGCGGTTCAACATTGTTCAAAAATCCAAGCATAATCACATAGTCTTCAAGATTCCCGTCTTTGATTTGCTTGCGGATGGCGTCTTCCATATCGCCTGTTCCTGCAATGAAGAATTTTGCTTTTATGCCCTTTTCTTTCAGTTCCGATGCCGCCTGAACAAAGTATTTGTGACCCTTGACTTCGTTGAGTCTTGCAACAATTGCGGCGCATTTGGTGCCCTCTGTGACGTTGTGTTCCTGACGAAGTTGGGCAATTTGTTGAGGGCTGTATGGCGTGAGGGGTTCAACACCGTTGAGAACCACATCAATTTTTTTCTCCGATACACCGATGGCGGTTATGTTGTCCTTTGCCGCCTCTGCCACGGCGATTATTTTGTGGGCAGTTGAATTGTTCACAAATCCGCAGACAGCCTTGCCGATTCCTTTGGTGAGCTTTGGCGACGGCGGAAAAACGCTGTGCCGTGTGTAGACAATCTTGATTCCGCAAAGCTTTGCCGCAATTCGTGCGGACATACTTGCGTGGGTGTGGACAACGTGGGGTTTAAATTCTTTAAACACCTTGCGGAGTTTTTGTATTGCCTTGAAATCAAGGGATTTGTCTGCCATGGCGGCAATTTCAAAAACCTTGAAGCCCAGAGCCTCAACCTGAGGCTTCAACAGGCTGTTTTCGGGAAGAACAACTCCGATGTGAAAGTTTTTTCGGTCACAGTATTTCAGATATGTGAGAATACATTTTCCTGCACCGCCGATATTGGTGTCGGAGCAGACCTGAAGAACTCTAATCATTTTGTTTTGCCTCCATTTCCCGGGATTCGTTTTTTGCTATCTGACAGCACGCAATTCCAATGGCAAGAAACGACCAGAAGATTGCAAAGACTCTGTAATTATAGAAGCAGTTGTCAAACATTCCCTGAAGGAGAAAGCCTGCAACAGCCGAACCCATTGCCACAATAACTATGGAAAGGGGATGCCCCTTGCCCATATATTGAAATCCTCCAATCAGCTTTTTGAAGAATATAAACAGCAAAAGCAGGAATGTGAAAATTCCAAGAACGCCCGTTTCGGTCAGAACCTGCAAAAACAGATTGTGAGGGTGGGGTGCAACAATGGCGTTGTATGAATAGAAGGGATAAACCTGAGTGAAGGCTTCTGTTCCCAGTCCAACCCCCGAAATCCAGAAATCCTTCAGCATAAGGAGTGTTCCAAGCCAGATATAAACACGGTATGAGGTTGATGAATCGCCCATATCGCCGATGCTTGTGAAACGATTGATTATGCTTTCGGGCAAAATCATTGGGATGATGGGCAATGCAACAAGTGCCAGACCCCATATTTTTCCTGCGGTGAAGGTGACGAAGATTGCCGCCGATGCCATAAAGCCCAGCCAGCAGCCTCTTGAAAAGGTGAGAATCAGAGCCACCGCAAGGACTGCAGAAATTCCTGCAAAAACAAATTTTGAGAATGTTTTTTTGCTTGTCCATATCAATGCAACCGCAACAGGCAGGGCAAGGAGGATATATTCACCTAAGACATTGGGGTTTTCGAGAGTTGAATATATACGCATTTTTATGTCGTCAAACATCTGTTCGTCCATCCACGCCTGATGTACGTTCCAACCGAAAAGATACTGAGCGATTCCGTAAAGACAAACCGCAAGGGCTGAAAGTGCAAAGACCTTGAGGATGATGAACAGCTGTCTTTTTGTTTTGATTGTGTTGATAATCACAAAGTAAAACAGCATAAAGAAAACATAAACCGCCAGAATTTGAGCACTTTTTATGGGTGCAAAGGAGGTTATTGTTGCAAAAAGATAAACTGCCATCATAATGATAATCAACAGTCCGATTCCTTCGGTACGGAATGTGAATTTCTTTGTGGTGAGTGCTCTCAGCATAAGTGAGAACAGGCAGAGGAGAGAAAGTCCGAGAACTGCCATGGTTGGGAGGATTGGTGCAAAAAAGATTGTTGTATATACGCCGAATTCCACCTTGTAAAGCACAAGAGCAAAGAAGAAAAGTCCGCCGATGAACAATACTGAAAAGATTGGTGAAAGTACCACGCCGACCATTCCTGCAATAATTCCCAAGATTCCTGCCCAGATAAGACGCCCTTTTCCGCCGCATTTTGTCAGGTAGAAGAAGTCGAAACGGAAGTCTTCATCAAGGGCAGTCTGGCAAAACTTGACCAGAACCGATTCGGAGAGAAGCTCCGTGAGATTTACGTCAATGAAGTACAGAATAATACCAATTACCGAACCGGCTGCAGGGATTATAAAACCGTTGCCTCCGGCAATTGCGCCGCCAAACAATGTCAGTGAAGCGGCGGCAATGAGTATGCCGAGAAATCTCAGATTAAGAGCAAGGAGATTGTGAAGCAGATAATTGAAAATTCGTACAATTCCGCTTCGTTCCTTTAGGTCAACAAGTTTTTCACGGTGTTTTTTGCAGATGCTTTCCACCAGTCTGAAAGGTGAAAAACAGATTTTGCCCCAGATACTGCTGTTCACGGTATCATCGGAAAAATAGGTTTTTCTGAATAGGTTTGTGAAACGGCTTGTCAGCCATTGACGGGAAATGAAGCCGTATAGCTTGCAAAGGAGCTTGTAGGTTACGCTGTGTTTGATTATGTTGTGCCATAAAAACAGCCAGAATGTCATAAAATAACCTTTAGTTTCCATTTTTGAACCTCCTGATTTGTTTAAATTCGTCAACCTTCAATACAAATGCCGAAAGCAGATATACCAAAAGTCCTGCAAGAGCCGAAACGCCTGCTCTGATTAATGTGATTATGTTTCCGCCGTCCAAAAAGTCAAGGAGCGGATAAACTGCGTATGTCACAGCGCCGCAAAGGATTGCCGAGACGATTATTTTTGTCATATTGATTACAAAGGAGAGGGGAATTGTTCCCTTTTTGCGTTTGTTTATCATAAAGAGGAGAACAACTGCCATGGCACATGAGCTGATTGCACTTGCCAGAGCAAGACCGCCGATTCCCATTTTTGCGGTGTTTACAAGGATAAACGCCGCCGCAAAATTCACTGCAATACCAAAGATTGAGGTGAACATGGGGGTTTTTCCGTCACGGATTGCATAAAAACTTTTGTTCAGAATCTCACAAACGGCGTAGCCCACCATTCCGAAGGAATAGAAGAAAAGTGCCTTTGCTGTTATGGTGGTGTCATCTGCCGAGAACTGACCGTATTCAAACACAATCTTGATTATGGGTTCGCTGAGTGCAATAAACAATGCCGAAATCAATGCAATGATGATTATTATCCAGCCAAGGGATGTTCGTGTTGTTTCGGAAAAGCCTTGGTCGTTGTCACCTGCATTGAGCCGTGAGAGCTTTGGAAAAATGAAGTTTGTCACGGCATAGGCAAAAACTCCAACCATTATTATATACAGCTTGTTTGCCCAGTTGAGAGCAATCACCGCACCGTTGCCCATGAATGAACCAAAGGCGGTGTTGATTGCAACGCAAAGGGGCTGAACCCACGAGCTGACAAGAACGGGAATTGCCAGTTTTACTGCATCACGGATGCCTTCATCCTTCAGATTGAGTCGTGGACGGTACCGAAAGCCTTTTTTGCAAAGGGACGGAATCTGAATCAACAGCTGTGAAATCCATGCAATCAGCATGGAAACAATAACGCCCGTGAGCCCGAATTTGTTGCCTGCCACAATCAGGTATAAAATCATTATCAGGTTTGAAACTGCGCTGATGAGGGCAGGTATGTTGAATTCGCCAAAGGACTGGAGTATTCCAACCGAAGTGAATGCCGCAGCGGTGAAAACAATGGACGGGAACAGAATCCGTAGCAGCTTTGCGGTCTGAGCCACCTTTTCGGGGGGATAGCCCGGAGCCATAAGGTTGACAAGGGGTTCTGCAAAAATCATACCAAGGACGGCACCTGCCGTTGCAAAGGACATTACTGCGGTCATAAAGTTGTTTGCAAATTCCATTGCACGGTCCTTGCTGTCACGTTCCAGAAATTTGTTGAATACGGGAACAAAGGTTGAAAGTATTGCAACCCCCAGAGTCATATCAAAGAACAGAAGGGGGATTTGCGTTGATGTGCTGATTATGTCGGCGGCATCCGTTCTGCCGTATACGCTTGCAATCAGGGTTTCACGAAGGAGACCCATTACCTTTGCCATAAATGTTATAACAGCCATAAAACCGATTATGCGAAAGGTTTTTGCCTGTGAATTATTCTTCAAAAAATCACTTCCTACAATATAATTCTGCCGCAGGCTGAAAAAAATCATGTTGCTCCGTTGGCAGGATTGCACAGATATATACAGTATACCACAACATTTGGAAAAAGTAAAGATTATTGACGGTATTTTGTCTTTATGATATAATGAGTTTGCAAAGTATTTTAAAGGAGCATCTTTATGAATAAACTTAGGTGGGGTATTCTGACGGTTGTGCTTGTGATTTGTGCGGCTTTTTTCTTCAGATTTTTGTGGCAAAAGGAACAGTATACGGGTGAAGACTATATGTTTGATACACATTGTACTGTGACGGCGTACGGTGATAATGCACAGGCTGCTGTTGAGGCGGCGCTCAGGCGTGCCCGTGAGATTCACAACATAACCAATGTTTTTGCGGAAAATTCGGAGGTTTCAAAAATAAATTCGGCAAAAGCCGATGAAAAGGTGAAAATCAGCCGTGATATTGCAGAAATTCTCAAAACAGCAAAAATGGTGGAGGAAGCAAGCGATGGCGCTTTTGCTGTGAGCATTGCGCCCGTGGTGAGCCTTTGGGACTTTGGTGGCGAAGGCAGAGTTCCGTCCGAAAAAGAAATTGCAGAGGCACTTGAACTGTCGGACGGTGAGAATTTTATTATAGATTTTGGTGACGGGTATGTTATAAAAAAAGACTCCGATGCACGCATTGACCTTGGGGGTGTGGCAAAGGGGTATGCGGCGGATGAAGCCGTAAAGATTCTGAAGGAATACGTGGTTAAAGGTGCAATTGTTGATTTTGGCGGAAATATTTTGTGTTTTGGTGAAAATCCAAATTCCGGTGATGGTTTGTGGCGTGTGGGGGTTCAGAAGCCCTTTGCACCCTTGGGCGAGGTTGATGAAGAAAAAATAATTGAAGTTTCGGAAGCCGCAGTCGTGACCAGCGGAACATATCAGCGATATTTTGAAAAAAACGGGGAAAAATACCATCATATTATAGATAC
Source organism: Clostridia bacterium (assembly GCA_045647905.1). GTDB lineage: Bacteria > Bacillota > Clostridia > Monoglobales > Monoglobaceae > SIG440. Next base: position 11,175 of record JAZRMZ010000140.1, on the reverse strand, counting down.
GGCAACGGGTTATCCTGCAAAGCGTGAGTACAGCAGTGTTACCGTTGTGACGGGAAACGGTCTGCTTGCAGACTGCCTTTCCACGGCGTGTTTTGTTCTTGGGGAGGAAAACGGAACAAAACTTGCAAATAATTTTGATGCCGAGGTTTTTTTCAGATGATTATTTCTTGCGAAATGATTGACATTGGTGCATAAAGCCTGTATAATGAAAGATGAAGTTTTTTTCGGGAGAAAAGTATTATTATGGGATTTCTTTCTTTTTTGTGGACGAATTTTTGGGGTAAAACAATTGTAACTTTTATCCTTTCGATGTCTCCGATTCTTGAATTGCGAGGCTCAATTGCATACGGTATGGGAGCAGGACTGGATGAACGGTTTGTTTTTATTATTGCAATTATCGGAAATATGCTTCCCGTTCCCTTTATCATCTTGTTTATCAGAAAAGTGTTTGAGTGGATGCGCCATCATATGAAGTGGCTTGGTGGGCTTGTTGAACGTCTTGAGGCAAAAGGCAATGACCCCAAAAATCAGGAAAAAATAAAAAAATACGGGTTTTGGGGATTGTTTATGTTTGTTGCAATACCTCTTCCCGGCACAGGGGCGTGGACAGCTTCGCTGGTTGCGGCAATGTTGGGGATGCGTTTGAAGAATGCAGTTCCTGCCATTTGTCTTGGCGTTGTTTGCGCAGGAGTGGTTGTTACTTTTGCGTATTCGGGAATTTTGGGAGCTGTTGGCGAGTTTTTGAAATAAGGTGATGATGATTTGCTGTTTGGAACAGAAGCCTTTGAAATGACAATCCTTGAAAAAATACACGGCACGGTTGCCTGTGGTTTTATGGATTGGATTATGAAGGCATTTTCGATTATGGGAAATGCAGGATTTGTGTGGATTGTGATTACGCTGATTCTGATTGCCCTGAAAAAATATCGCAGAACAGGATTTATGATGGCGGCAGGATTGATACTGGCATTGCTTATAGGAAACATTGTGATGAAGAATGTCATTGCAAGACCCCGACCCTGCTGGCTTGATGATGGGATTCGGCTGTTGATTTCGAAGCCTTCGGATTATTCTTTTCCTTCGGGGCACACTCTGGCATCCTTTGTGTCGGCATTTGTTCTTTTGGGTGAGAATAAGAGGTTGGGCGTGCCTGCGCTTATTGTTGCATCAGTTATTGCGTTTTCGAGGATGTATCTTTTTGTGCATTTTCCAACGGATATTCTGGCAGGAATATTGCTTGCGTGGTTAATTGTTTTTGGAATGAATGTGTTTATGAAACGGTATAAAAAAAGATTCTTCCACTGTGCTCAGGATGATGAAAAATAAAAAAGTTCAGGTCTGTTGCGGCAAGCAACAGACCTGTTTTGATGTCAGATAAATAAGGCGAAAAGCACGGTAATCAAACCGCAAAGACCAACGGCAATGCCACTAAGGGAGCCTTCAACTTCACCAAGTTCAACGGCTTTGGTTGTTCCCAGAGCATGGCATGAAGCACCAATGGCAAGACCTGAGGCAACGGAATTGTTCAGGCGCGACCATTTTATGAAATAGGGCGACATAATTGCTCCAAAAACTCCCGTTACCATAACTGCCGCAACAGTTATTGAGGGGATTCCGCCAAGCTGTGCCGAAAGGTCGGTGGCAATGGCGGTGGTGATTGATTTTGGTATCAGGCTGGCGGTTACTTCGTCTGTGAGACCAAAGGCTTTGCAAAGCAGAATGATACTTACTATTGCAACGGCTGAACCAACTGTGCAACCCACTATGATGGGGATGAGATTCTTTTTTATGACCTTCAGCTGACGATACATTGAAAGGGCAAGGACAGCGGTTGCAGGGGCAAGGAACATTGCCACCATATTTGCGCCGTTTTTGAAGTTTTCAAGAGGAATTCCAAAAACAAGCAGAACAAAGATGCAGATTAATGCTGCCACTATAAGGGGATTTACGATGGGGTAATTGAACCGTGATTTTATTTTTACGCCCAGGCAGTATGCTATGACGCAAAGGGTAAACCCGAAAATCGGCTGTGATGTGAATTGATTAAGCATCTTTGGTCTCCTTTCGGAATTTGTTCATAAGATATACGGTGAATTTAACTGCATATGCCGTGGCGAAAAATGTTATTACCGTTGTGAGTATGCAAATAAACAAAAATTGCCATATTATGTTTTTGAATACGTCGATATATGAGATGATTGAAACTGTTGAGGGCAAAAACACAAAAGACATATTCTTTAGCAAAAAGTCGGATAAGGGGTTTATTTGGTCTGTTTTTATGAGTCCCGAAACCAACAGCAGGAACAAAAGAATCAAGGCTATAACGCTTCCCGGAAAGGGAAAGGGCAGTAACATTGAAATCAAATCTCCTATACAGCAAAGTGTAAATAAGCGTATTATCTGACCAAAAAGCCTCATTTGTTTACTCCTTTTGATAAAGTTTGTTTGTCATTTGTCAACAATATGATTATTATAGCACAAAGTGTATTTTTTGTATATTTATAATATTGACAAATATTTTTCTTTCGTGATAAACTATTTGGAGATGTTGATAAATTTGCCGAAAAGGAGTGCTTGATGTGACGGAAAACAAAAATTTGACAGCTTGCTGCTTCACGGGTCATCGAAGTATTCCTTTTGAACACAGACGAAAACTCAGGGAGATTCTTGCGGTGGCTGTCAGAGAACTTTATGAAGGCGGTTGCCGTGTGTTTCTTTCGGGCGGAGCGCTGGGGTTTGATATTCTGGCGGCAGAGGTTGTTCTGAATCTGAAAAAGACCTGTCCCGATGCAAAGCTGATTATGGCTCTACCTTGCAGGGACCAGGACAAAAGGTGGAACAATGCCGACAAAATCAGATATAAAAATGTTCTTGATGCGGCGGATGAAACTGTTTTTCTTTGTGAAACATATTGCACGGGATGTATGCATTTGAGAAATAAGTATCTTGTTGAAAACAGTCGGTTTTGCGTTGCTTATTATTCCCACAGGGGCGGCGGAACGGAGTATACCGTGAATTATGCCCGTGAAAGGGAGCTTGAGATTATAAATCTTGCTTATATGATGTGAGCCGAAAACCCAACAAATGCTGCAACGACTATGGCAGCCACAAGAAATTTGAGCCAGCCGGGGAGGTAACGGCTCTTTTTTTGTATAAGGGATTTATGGTGTTCAACCTGACGGATATAGTTGTTGATGATGTTCTGGGCTTCGTTTGCAATGCTTACATCTGCTCCTGCGGGTAAAACGTCCGTTTTGTCGGACTTCAGAATGAAAATTGCCTGATCAATGGTGCCCGATTGAATGTTGTTTATTATTATAACTCGTCTGGATTTTTTATCTGTCATATACTTTCCCTGCCTTTTTTGATATATATGGAAAGTATTAACATTTAAGGATGATTTTATACCTGAGAGAATATAAAAAAGCACCTTTGACGGGCAGAAAGGGATGCCGTTTTTTCGTCCATATGCGTTTTTGCCATCGGCGTGAAATTTCCTGTAAAATAAAAAAGGCTTTGCAACAAATGTTGAGGCAAATCACGTCGGGAAGATCCTTCGTTACACTCAGGATGACCGCTTTGGTGTTATTCTGAGCCACGGGCAAAGAATCTTTATGTCGGGACTCAACCTTTGTTGCAGAACCTATAAAACAACAAACCGTCTTGCATTTGCAAGACGGTTTGTTTGAGTTGGAAATTACTGAAGGACAATTGCTGTTGCTTCAAGAACACCTGATGCGTTTGAACCTGTTATGATTGCAGAACGTCCGGTTTCAACGCTCTTGAGCGAAACGGTTTTGCCGGTTTTGCTGTCGATTATGTTTGTGCTTGTTTTGCAGAAAACATTGTATTCAACGCCGTCTTCTTCAACAATCAGCAAGCCATAGTTCAGGTTGATTGTTTTGATTGTACCTGTAAGGCTTGATTTTTCAATTGTTGCAGCAGCTTTGATTTGTGTGATTTCGCTGCTTTCAATTGTGATGTTGATGTCTGTGCCGGGACGAAGGTCATAAACTGATGCTTCTTCTGTTGAGTTGATGACAACCTTTGCACTCTTGTTGATTTTGTAATCAGTCTTTTTGCCGTCTGCTTCAACGATCAATGAAGAACCGGAGGTTGTGTGAGTTATTGAAATCATTTTGCCCGACAAAGTCTGGTTCTTGCTGGATGCCGAAATTTTTGTGATTTTTCCGTATGTGAGCTTGAGCACAATGGTATCACCTTCCATAAGTGATGCAAGGTTTGCATCCAGGCTGTTGCGTGAAACAACAACGCCGTCGGCTGAAATTTCGTATGTTTCGGTTTCGCCTGCCTGAGTTCTGATGTTGAGGCTGGTGTATTCGCCGGTTGCATCAACGGATTGGAGTGTTCCTGTTACGGTTGAGTTTTTGTCAACAACCGAAAGCTCGGTTACAAGACCGTCTTCAATGTTTAATTCAACATAGTCGTTTTTCTTTATTTTTGCGAAATTGTCAATGGCACCGCCGATTCTGATTTTTGCTTTTTCTGAAAGCATATATGTGTCAACAATGGATTTATCATTTGCGTCGGCAATGGTGATTGATTTTGATTCCTGATCCGACTTTGTTCCTGAAACCAGACCGTAAATAACGGTGTCTTCAAGAACTTCATAATTTTCAATCAAAGCAAGTTTGCCTGCGATGAGAGAAATTTTCACGGTCATACCTTCCGAAAGGTCTTCAAATTCAACAGCCTCGCCGTTTATTTTATACTCTGTGCTCTTGTCAACGGGATAAGCAACGGATTTGCCGTTGATGGAAACGGTAATGGTTTCGTCAAAGGAATTTGTTTCAACGATAACGCCCGATGCGGTTGTAACGTCAAGAATATCAATAAGCATATAAAGCATTTTTGACATCTGTGAACGTGTTACGGGGGTGTTGGGCGAAAATTCGGGTTGACCGTCTGCGTTGTTGCCCATTCCCTGCATGATTCCCTGATCCTTTACGTATTCAACGTAGGGTCTTGCAAGTTCGGGAATACTGAGGGTGTCGGCATATGAAGAAGTAACAAAGAGATTTGATTCAACTTCTTCGGCCGCACCAAGAAGCTTGGTGAGAAGGATTGCTGCTTCGTATCTCTTGAGGGGTTCGTTTTTGTTGGCGTTTGTGAGATAATCGTCAAGGTCAGAGGGATGAAGAACACCTGTATAAAGCAGGAACGATACCTCTTGCTTATAATTTGTGGTATATTTTTTCAAAACCGCTTCAAATTCGTCAAGGGCATATTCAAGGGAATCAGCATAATTTGAATCGTTTAAGCCAATCATACGTGAAAGAAGAATGAGGGCTTCGGTTTTTGAAATGGGATTGTTGGGCTTGAAGGTTCCGTCTTCGTAACCTTTGATATAGCCCATTTCAGCCATTTCGTTTATATAGGTTTTTGCCCATGAAACGGTCGGGTCGTTTTCTACATCAGAGAATGTGAGTTTGGCGGCGGAAACTGTTGAAAACAAAAATGTTGCACACAAAATTCCGCTCAGTATTTTTTTCTTAATCATTGGTTTTTCCCCCTTGATTTGTATATGGAAATTTAATTATTAACATAGTAAAACCACAACATATAGTTTTTGTCTATTTTATTCTAACACAAATAATTATAAATTTCAACTATATTTACAGAATTTTTTTTTACATATTTGTAACAAAATTATTAAATTTACTGAAAAAAAGAAAAAATTTGTTAAAGACTCCAAAATCTTTGTGTTGTAAATTTATTTTGGTTACGCACAATAAACTCGAAACATTTTCAAAATTTTTATAAGGAGGACTAAAAATGTCAAAAAGATTTATATCCTTGTGTCTGACAATTGCCATGCTTTTTGTCTTTGGGGTAAATGCTTTTGCTGCCGATCCGGAGCTTATTCCCGTATCGGGCGAAACCCCCGGAATGCTTAACGGCAATGACAGCAAGGGAAACACATCTGAAGAAAAGGGACAGAATCCTGAAAATACGGATATGTCAATGCACCAGGCTTCGCCACGGACGACCAATACTGCTGACAACAGCGAAGCAATTGTTGAACAAAACAGAACAAAACGAAACGCAATGATGAATGAGGAACTTCCCGAAGAAACTGCTCTTTCAAGATACAGCCACAGCCGTGTGGCACTTCCCCCGGATATTGCAGGAACAAAATATGAAGAAGCTGCAGAGGTTCTTGGGGCGTTGGGTATCATGATTGGCGACGATACCGGTGCGTTCCGTCCCGATGACAACATCAAGCGTTCTGAAATGGCAAAGGTGGCTGTATATTCGGTTGGACTTGAAGATGTTGCAAACAGCTCAAACGTTCCCACAACCTTCCCTGATGTGGCGAAGAACCACTGGGCAAACGGAGCAATCAACGTTGCACATCAGCAGGGTATGGTTATCGGTGATGAAAGAGGCAGATTCCGTCCTGATGATGCGGTTTTGTTTCAGGAAGCGGTAACAATTATGGTAAGAGCCCTTGGTTATGAGCCTGTGGCAACACAAAGGGGTGGTTATCCCGCCGGATATTTGGCGGTTGCATCCGAAAATCAGCTTCTCAAGGGTGTTTCATCGGCAGGTTCAACTCCCGCAAAACGTGGTGACGTTGCGCAGCTTGTTTTCAATGCCCTCACGGTTAATATGATGGAACAGACGGGCTTTGGCAGCAACGTGGTTTATGAAGTTGTTGACAAAACTCTTTTGTCAGACAGACTTAATGTTGAAAAAGCATACGGACAGATTAAAGGAACAAGCGAAACCACACTTACAGGTGGCGGTGCCGCATCGGAAGGACAAATAATAATCAACGACAGCGTTTTTGAAGAAGGTAACACAAATGCGGTATCATATCTTGGATATAACGTGGTTTATTATGCAAGGGTAGATTCCACAACCGACGAAAAGACCTTGCTTCTTGTCCGGCCTCAGAGCACCAAAAACAATGAACTTACAATCAATGCAAGGGACATTGTTTCGGTGACGGGCGATGAAGGAACAAACAAAACAGTAACTTACTGGAGAGCCAACACAAACGACCAGACAACAAAAACAGCATCCATTGTTGCAAAGCCTGTTTATATTTATAACGGAAAGTTTATTGAAACTCTGGCAAACGACCAGCTTATTCCCAAAACAGGTAATCTGATTCTTCTTGATACCGATGTGAACAATGTATATGACATTGTTTTTGTCAACCACTTCACAAACCTTGTTGTTGAAACAGTTTCAAGTGTAACGGGCAGAGTGACCGATAAGTATAACAACGGTTCGTTGCTTCTTGATCCCGAAAACACAGAGGTTATGTTCACACTTGTGAAAAACGGTGAAAAGATTAAGCCCTCCGAACTTGAAGAATGGAATGTTATTTCCTATACTGTCAGTCAGGACAAACAGCTCATCAAGGCGTATGTAACAACCGAGAGCATCCTTGGTCGGGTTACTCAGGTTTCAGATGATGGCTTCAGAATAAACGACTCTGACACTCTCTACAAAAAGGCAAGCAATTATCCCAATGACATTGCACTTCGTGACGAAGGCAGGTTCTATCTTGACGTTGAGGGCAATGTTGCCGCTGTTGACACAACCGCTTCAACAACGGGAACTGCAATCAGAGGTGCGTACGGTTATCTGACAAATGCGGCAATCACAGGAACAATTGACGAAACAATTCAGTTCAAGATATTCACCGCAAAGGGCGAAAGTCAGGTGTTTGACGGTGCAACAAAAATCCGTGTTAATGACACCTATGGTCTCACAGCCGAAGAAGTTCTTTCAAGATTCGGCAAGGACGGTCAGGTTTCGCCTCAGCTTATCACCTATGAAACAAACTCTGCAGGAAAACTCACAGGTCTTGATATTGCCGTTGACAACACATCCACAGGCGCGGTGAACAAGGGCGTATTCACAAAGAACTTTGCCGCCGCAGATCAGGTGTATAAGAGTGCATCGGGCATGATTGGTGATGTCAGAGTGAACAACGATACTGTTGTCTTTGATATTCCTGCCGATGCCGGAACAGACACAACACGTTATGCCGTGAGAGATTACAAGATGTTCTCAAACAACACACCTTATGATATTGTGGTTTATGACCTTCAGGAGGACTTCTCGGCAGGGGCAATTATTGTGACAAGTGCAACAGGCATTGCCGAGGCAAAATCACCCATTGTTCTTGTTGATGAGATTGCAACAGCACAGAATGAGGATTATGACACAGTTGATGTGGTTTACGGTATTGAAAACGGCAAAGAAGTTGAACTGATGGCAACAGATACAACTGTATTCATCAAGGGCGACAACAAAAAGCTCAAGCAGGGTGACGTATTCCAGTACAGCACAAATGCCAAGGGTGAGGTTGATAATATCACACTTCTCTTTGACAGCGATGCAATGACAACCGAATTTATCAATGAAATCACAACCGACCTGACAACTGTTTACGGACGTGTGACAAAGAAATTCGGTGATTCAATCAACGTCAGCGTTAACGGAAGCGTAAGAAACTATTCAACAACCGATGCGCTGGTTTATGAATACAACTCACAGAGAAAGCAGGGCAATGTTTCGGTTGTGACAGCCGGTGACATTGAAGTTTTTGAGGAAGGCAACGAAGTGAGAGTATTTGTAAAGATTTATGAAGATAAGGTTTCTGAAATTGTTATCGTAAGATAACGTGGTAAAAAAAATCGAGCCGTGGCAAATGCCACGGCTCGAATGCTATAATTTTTCAAAAAATGTTTCCATAACCTTCACAAGGTTTTTTGCGGCGGCATCAACAAATTCCGTATAGGAAAGGTGGGAACTGCCGTCTGCGTTGTCGGAAACGGAGCGGAGAATACAGAAGGGAACATTGTTCTTATATGCAACGTGTCCGATTGATGCGGCTTCCATTTCGCAGGCGTATGCTCCAAAGGTCTCAACCAGGTATTTTTTCTTTTCTGCGCTGTTGATAAACTGGTCGCCCGAAACAATCTTTCCCGTGAGGGTGTGGATTCCGTTTTCTGCTGATGCTGATGCAAGTTTTGCGGAAAGAAGCTCGTTTGACGGAATATCAACCATATTTATTCCTGAAATGAAGCCCACGGGGTCGCCCAAGGGTGACGTATCCATGTCGTGCTGAATTACGGCTGATGCAACCACAACATCGCAGATGTTCAGGGTTTTTTCAAGACCTCCTGCAACACCGCTGTTGATGATGAATTGAGGTTTGTATTTCAAGCACATGGTTTGTGTGCATATTGCGGCATTAACCTTGCCCACGCCGCTGACTGCAACAACGGTGGGTTTGCCCCACAGATTTCCGCTGACAAATTCTGTTCCGCTTACCGTTTCTGTTTGTTTGTCTGTCATCAGCTCCTTAAAGCTGTTGACTTCTATATCCATTGCTCCGATAATTCCTATCATTTGTATTTTCTCCTTATATATAATGTAGTTATTTGTATTTTAACCTATTATACATAAAATGTCAATGTTAATGTCAGTTCATACAAAGCCATGCTCTCATTATTTTTCCGAACATGGCGGAAACTGTCATACGTTCAACTGCTTCGGCAGCAGTTATGTCGCATACTGCAACCTTGTCTTTGCCTATCATCAAGGTTGCCTGACCCACCTTTTGGTTTATTTCAATAGGAGCCTTTATGGTGGGGTCAAGGGTCACAGTGGTTTCAATCTTATCTTGATTTCCTTTTTTTACAATAAAATTCACCTTTGAATCAGGCTGTATGCGCAGGGTTTTGGTTTTTCCGCCCACAACCGAAGCAGGAGAGAGTTTGCCGACTTTTTCGGCGGCACTCACGACAGAATAGTTTGCAAAGCCGTAGTCAAGAAGCCTTTTTGCGCTCGAAAATCTGTCGGCGGTAGTCGGAGCGGCAAGAACCACCGCAACAAGCTGCATATCGTCTCTCTTTGCCGAAGCTGAAAGACAGTATTTTGCAATGGAGGTTGAACCTGTTTTGATTCCGTTTGCCCCATTATAAAAGCGTATCAGCTTATTTGTGTTTGAAAGCCCGAATTCCCCGTTGCGAAGGGTGTCCATCCAGACGGTGGTGTAATCTGTGATTTTGGGATGTCTGAGAAGCTCGCAGGAGATTATTGCAACATCCCGTGCGCTGCTGTAATGCTCGGAGGTTTCGTCCAGACCGTTGCAGTTTATAAAATGGGTGTTTTTGCAGCCAAGCTCGCCTGCGCGTTTGTTCATCAATTCCACAAAGGCGGGTTCTGTGCCTGCGATATGTTCTGCCATTGCAACTGCTGCATCGTTGCCCGATGCGATGACAATTGCCTTGAGCATATCCTCAACTGTCATTTGTTCGCCCGGTTCGAGAAAAACTTGGGAGCCGCCCATTGAGGAGGCGTATTCACTGGCGGTTACGGTGTCGGTCAAAGAAATCTTTCCTGAATCAAGAGCTTCCATTATAAGAAGCATCGTCATTGTTTTTGTGACACTTGCAATGGGGAGTTTTTCGTCGGGGTTGTGTTCGTAAAGAATCTGACCCGAAGATTGTTCCATAAGAATAGCCGAGGGAGCGTTCACAAGCTGGGTTTCCACATCTGCATTTACCTGACTGACCACTTCTGCCGAGGCCGGCATCGTGCAGGACAGGATTACGGCAAGGATAATACATAATGATTTTTTGAAAAAGAAGTTCATTTTTTCAGACCTTTCTTATTTATAATATATGTAGTGAATAATTATGAAAAAACAGGAAATAATATAACTGAAAAAATTTTAAAAAAATTTTAAAAAAGGGGTTGACAAGCGTTTGGTTTTGTGTTAATATAGACGAGTTGCGCCAAGCGGAACGGTTGAGTTGAAAAAAATTTTTAAAAAAAGTTTTAAACAAGACTTCACAAAGTGAGAATGGTGTGATATAGTAGATAAGCTCCTCAACGAGAGGAAGCAATGATGTTTGAAAAGTACACAGTGAGAAAAGCGGTAATATTAAAGTACAAGAGTACAATATTACGACAATTGCACAAGGTTTATTGACCTTGTCAATTCCTTAAGTGAAAAGTTTTAGCGAACTTTACAAAACGTTAGTATTCAAAATTGAGCTAATCAATTTTCGGAAATTTTTTCGAGAGTTTGATCCTGGCTCAGGACGAACGCTGGCGGCGTGCCTAACACATGCAAGTCGAGCGAGAATCTTTTAGAAGATCCCTTCGGGGTGAATTTAAAAG
>JAZRMZ010000139.1:0-9352 GCA_045647905.1 Clostridia bacterium | reverse complement strand
TTCCTTTATCTGTTCAATTGTGGGTTTATTTTCAAATCTTACAAAAACAGCAGCTGTATGACCGTCAGAAACTGGAACACGCAAACACTGTGTTGTGATTGCAGGTGATGTTGCATCAACAATTTCATCACCCTCAATTTTACCCCAAATCTTCAAAGGTTCAATCTCACTCTTTTCTTCTTCGCCGCCGATATAAGGAATGAGGTTATCAACCATTTCAGGCCATGTTTCAAAGGTCTTGCCCGCTCCTGAAATTGCCTGATATGTGCAGGCAAGAACATCCTTAATACCGTATTTCATCAAAGGATGAAGCGCAGGAACATAGCTCTGCAAAGAACAGTTCGACTTTACCGAAACAAAACCACGCTTTGTTCCCAGTCTCTTTCTCTGTGCTGCAATGATTTCAGCGTGTTCGGGATTGATTTCAGGAACAATCATGGGTACATCCTTTGTGTGTCTGTGAGCCGAGTTGTTTGAAACAACAGGACACTCAGCCTTTGCATAGGCTTCTTCCAAAGCACGGATTTCGTCCTTTTTCATATCAACCGCACAGAAAACAAAATCAACCTGAGCCGCAATCTTTTCAATATCAGCCGTTGCGTCAAAAATAACCATATCCTTCACCTTTTCGGGAATATCAACGGTCATAGCCCAACGATTGCCCACTGCTTCAGTATATTTTTTTCCGGCACTTCTTGAAGATGCCGCAAGAACTTTTATATTGAACCATGGATGCTCTGCAAGCAAAGTGATGAATCTCTGTCCAACCATGCCTGTTGCACCGATAATTCCTACGTTATAATTTTTCATTGGATATACTCCCCCTTATGTATTTTCTATCTGATAAATATTATATGATAATGTCCCTGGAATGTCAATTATTTTTTGTAACATATTTTTAACATAAAATAAGAGGATTTCCGACAATATTTGTCGAATTTTTCAAAAAGGAGTATCTTTAGTCTTACAGAATGGAAGAATGAATTATGAAAAAATTTATCGGAATATATATTTTGCTTACTCTGATTTTCACATTGAGCTATTGCCCGATAACGGTCAATGCCGCTCAGTATCCCGACACACTTCGGGTGGGAATATATTACGCATCCACCGCCACACCCACAGTTGACTTCAAAAGCTCAGAAGGTTTTTCAATTGGAGCATCCAGCGGCAAGGACTATTTCCCCTTCAGAACAGTATCAAACACAAATATTACCGCATCAAAAAGCCCCATGGGCGCATACCACGTTCTTTATGAATCCTACAACAACGCCGAGGAAATGAACAGCCGTATTGACGCTTTGAACAGTTCAGGAATGTCGGTATTTCCTGCATTTTTCAACTCATCTTACTGTGTTTTCGGAGGAAACTTCAAAAATCAGAATGATGCATTGTGGGAAGCGGAAAATTCACCCGTAAAAGGAACTCCCGTGGCTGTTTCATCATCTGCCCTTCAACTAAAGGATGCTTCAACAGGTCAGATTTTGTTCATAATGGACATCCCTTCATACGGTCTTGCCGTATATAACGCAAACTATTATAATCCCGATTCACTCCTGACCATATCAGGTTCGGCGGCAGGAACATATCGGGGAGGCTTTGAATGCAAGGCACTCTCAGGCGACAGCCTGACTCTTGTGAACATAGTCCCCGTTGAATCATACCTTTACAGCGTTGTCTGCCGTGAAATGTCATCCTCGTGGCACGTTGAAGCATTGAAGGTTCAGGCGGTATGTGCCAGAAACTTTGCACTCAGCAGAGTTAATTATCATAAGCAATACGGGTTTGATGTTTGTCGCACCGTTTGTTGTCAGGCATACTCCACAACAGCAGACCAGAGCAAAAACGTACACACTGCAGTTGACGAAACACGCGGAGAACTTCTTTTCCACGGTTCCGACCTTGTTCAGGCGGTTTATTCCTCCTCAATGGGTTCAACAACCGAAAGCGTGGAATATGTCTGGGGAACACCTTATCCTTATCTTGTGAGCGTTGACAATTCGTACGAAGACACCGCCAACATCAACAACGGCATATGGACAAAAAAGCTCACAAAATCCCGTGCAACAGAAATCATGAACAGCAAAGGCTATAACATCGGAAATGTCACCGACATTATCGCCCTTGAATATTCTCCAAACGGCAGAGTTATCAAACTTTGCGTAAAAGGTACAAACGGCGAAAAAATCTTTGAACGTGAAAGCTGCCGCACCGTATTCAGCGAAGCCACATACAGCCAGAAATACACCGTATCTGCAGGCGGAATAACAACGCCTCCCGTTGTCAGCGTGGCTGACAGCAACGGTACAAAGTCACTCCCCCTCTCCTCCGTTGCCGTTCTCAGCGGCAGCAACTATCCCCAAGCTGTGTCCAGCACGGTTGTTGCAACCGACGGAAAAAACACACAAACCCACCGTCCCGTAACTTCGGGCGGCGACCCCGACACCTTTGTTTTTTCGGGCGAGGGCTGGGGGCATGGCGTGGGCATGAGTCAATACGGAGCAAAAGCCATGGCTGAATCAGGCTTTGGTTATCAGGATATACTGAAACATTATTACACAGGAACAAACATTCAAAAGGCATACTAAAGAAAGGACATGGCAGAATTGAACATAAAAGATTTTTACTACGAGCTTCCTCAGGAAATGATTGCACAGCACCCCCTTGAAGACAGAACAGCCTCAAAGCTCATGGTGCTTGACCGCAAAACACATACAATTGAGCACAAACATTTTTACGATATAGCCGATTATCTCAACCCCGGCGACTGTCTGGTTATGAATAACACACGAGTTATTCCCGCCCGTCTTTACGGTTCAAAGGTGGACAGTGGCGGTAAAATTGAATTTCTGCTTTTAAAGCGTCTTGATATCAACACATGGGAAGTTATTCTCCGCCCCGGCAAAAAAGCAAAGGTTGGCAGCCGCTTTGAATTCGGGAACGGACTTTTGATTGCAGAAGTAATCGAAGTCAAAGAAGACGGAAACAGAATTGTCCGCTTTGAATTTGACGGCGTATGGGAAGAAATTCTTGACACTCTGGGCGAAATGCCCCTTCCTCCTTATATCAAGGAAAAACTCAAGGACAAAGACCGCTATCAAACAGTATATTCAAAAATCGAGGGCTCGGCGGCGGCTCCCACAGCAGGACTTCATTTCACAAATGAGTTGCTTGAAAAAATCAAACAAAAGGGCATCAACATTGCCTTTGTTACCTTGCACGTGGGGCTTGGAACCTTCCGTCCCGTTTCAACCGAAAATATTGAAGACCACCATATGCATTCCGAATACTACGAAGTAACACAGGAAACGGCGGACATTATCAACCAAACACGCGCCAATGGCGGCAGAATTATTGCTGTGGGCACAACATCCGTCAGAACCCTGGAATCTGTTGCTCTGGAAGACGGTACAATTCCCGTTAAATCGGGAGATACTCAGATATTCATATATCCCGGCTATAAATACAAAGCAATTGACGCATTAATCACAAACTTTCACCTTCCCGAATCCACGCTTCTTATGCTGATTTCTGCGCTGTATAACAGAGAACATATTATGGAAGCATATAACACGGCAATTGCAGAGAATTACAGATTTTTCAGTTTTGGCGATGCCATGCTCATCAAATAAACTTAACACAGAAAGGTGCAAAATATGTTTAAATTACTGAAAACCGAAGGAAAGGCTCGTCGCGGCGAATTCAAAACCGTTCACGGCACAATTCAGACTCCTGTTTTTATGAACGTGGGTACTGCCGCCGCAATAAAAGGCGGTCTTGACTCATTTGACCTGAAAGAAATCGGGTGTCAGGTGGAGCTTTCAAACACATACCACCTCCACCTCCGTCCCGGCGACAAGGTGGTTAAAACCCTTGGGGGATTACACAAATTTATGAACTGGGACAGACCGATTCTCACCGACAGCGGCGGCTTTCAGGTTTTTTCCCTTTCAAAGTTGCGCAAAATCAAAGAAGAAGGTGTCTATTTTCAATCTCACATTGACGGACATCACATTTTTATGGGTCCGGAGGAAAGTATGCAGATTCAATCAAACCTTGCATCAACCATTGCAATGGCATTTGACGAATGTGTTGAAAACCCCTGCGAAAAGGATTACGCAAAAGCATCCTCCGAAATGACGGTACGCTGGCTGAAACGATGCAAGGCTGAAATGGAACGGCTCAACGCCCTTGATGACACCATAAACAAAAAACAGATGCTTTTTGCAATAAATCAGGGCAGCACCTATGCGGATTTGCGAATAGAAAATATGAAACAAATCGCAGACCTCGACCTTGACGGATATGCAATCGGCGGGCTTGCCGTTGGCGAACCTGCCGAGGTTATGTATAACATAATCGAAGCGGTTGAACCCTTTGCACCCGTCAATAAACCACGGTATCTTATGGGAGTGGGAACACCCGAAAACATAATTGAGGCTGTTTATCGCGGAGTTGATTTCTTTGACTGCGTTATGCCCAGCCGAAACGCAAGGCACGGAACCCTTTTCACATCAATGGGTATGGTGAACATAAACAACGCAAAATACGAAACCGACGATTCCCCCCTTGACCCCAACTGCAACTGTCACACTTGCCGAAACTTCTCAAAGGGCTATCTCCGTCACCTGTTCAAGGCAAACGAAATTCTCGCTCTCAGGCTTGCGGTTATTCATAATCTGTCATTCTACAACAAGCTTGCCGCCGACATTCGATGCGCTTTGGACAACGGATGCTTTGAGGATTTCAGAAAAGAAAATATTGGAAAATTGTCGCAAAGAATTTAAGATTGTTATACTGTTAACAATTAATTTACAAAAAAATACCAATTTACTCTTGCTTTTTTCATAAAAAGAGGGTATAATGATGGTATTGTTTTTCGGAGGCGCATCCTCCGTGAATTATAATTAAACTCAGGAGGTAAACAAAATGTTTATTACAGCTTTTGCAGAAGCAGCTTCTGCCGCAGCAGCAGGACAGGCAGGTCAGCCCGGCGGTCTCGCAGCTATGCTTCCTTCACTCGGTATGATTGTTCTTATGTTTGTTGTTTTCTACTTCATTCTCATAAGACCTCAGAAGAAAAAGGAAAAAGAACTCAGAAATATGATTGCCGCTCTCAAGGTTGGCGATGAAGTTGCCACAATCGGCGGTATCCACGGCAAGATTGCAAGAATCAAAGACGACCTCTTCCTTCTTGAATCGGGAATCGGCAACAATAAGTCATTCATCCTTGTTGACCGCAGTGCGGTAAGCCGTTTCACAAAGCGTGGCGAAGAAGCAAAATCCACACCCATTCCGGGCGAAGACACAGACGATTTTGCTTCATCCGAAGATGCAGAATAAGTAACATAAAACAATCGGCTCAACTAGAACGGTGAGCCGATTATTTTTATTATTTCCTCCTCCTTGAAAATTTTCATAAGCATAAGCATTGATGCAATAGCGTATTTATCATCACAGGCACCTCTGCCCCAGATTTTCCCATCCTTAATTTCGCCGCCCAAAGGGTCAACAGTCCAGTTTGCACGTTCAGCAATGGGAACGGTATCGCTGTGTGCCGCCATCATAATACGTTTTGACCTATCCTTGCCGGGAATAACCGCACTTACGTTATAACGGTTCTCCCCCCTCTGCCCGACCAGTAATCAGCGTGCTCGGTAAAGCCTTCAATATCAAGAGGGCTGTACATATCAGCCTCATAGCCCATTTTGTTTATTTCGTCACGGATATATTCCGAAACTTCCTTTTCAAGCCCGTATGAGCCAAAATTCTGAGAATCAAATTTTATAAGTTCCGAAAGGATTTCAAAAAGCTCGTCCTTTCTTGATTCAATAATCTGCACAATATCTTTCATGGTAAAATCTCCTTTCCGAACCAATTCCACCACAAACAACCATTTTTGTAACATATAAAAAAGTTGGATTTAAATTATAAATTTATGTTGCAAATTCTTCACAATAATGGTAAAATAAAGGGTAATGTATTTTTAAGGAAGTGAAACTATGCTATCAATGGACAACCTGAAGCTCCTTTGTGAGCTTTCAAAGCTTCATCTTTCAGAAGACGAGATGAAGGAATATCAAAAGGAAATGACCGATATTATCAACCTTATGGACACTATCGGTGATTCTGATTTCGAATATAACCCCATAGATATGACAAACGCAGTATCCTTTGGGGAATTACGAGGCGACAACATAACCGAATTTGACAATATGGAAGGAATCGTGAAAAACGGTCCCGAAGTTATTGCAAACCAGTTTGTTGTTCCAAAAATTGTGGACTAAGGAGGTGCGAAAATGACAAATTTAACAGAACTCAGAAAAAGACTTGACAACAAGGAACTCTCCTCTGTTGAGCTGACAAAAGAATACCTTGAAAAAATCAGGAACAACGAGGCTTTGGGTGCATTCAACACAGTTTGTGAAGAAGAAGCCCTCAAAATGGCAGAAATTGCAGACAAAAAAATTGCAGAAGGAAATATCGCCCCCCTGACGGGTATCCCCATGGCAATTAAGGACAACATCTGCACAAAGGACATCAAAACAACCTGTTCTTCAAAGATGCTCTCGGAATATGCTCCTCCCTACAACGCAACGGTTATGGAAAAGCTCAATGCACAGGGTATTGTGACCCTTGGAAAAACTTCAATGGACGAATTTGCAATGGGCGGTTCTTCACAGACATCAGCTTTTGCAAAGCCAAAGAATCCCTTTGACACAAACTGTGTTCCCGGCGGTTCATCAGGCGGAAGTGCTGTTGCTGTTGCGGCAGGTCTTTGTGCGGCGGCTCTTGGTTCAGACACCGGTGGCTCCGTTCGTCAGCCTGCATCATTCTGCGGAATCACAGGAATGAAGCCCACCTACGGAACAGTTTCACGTTACGGCCTTGTGGCATTCGGAAGCTCCCTTGACCAGATTGGTCCCATGGCAAACTCAGCCCAAGATTGCGGAATTATTCTCAACGCAATTGCAGGTCAGGATATTCACGACGGCACATCAAGGCGACACAACATTGACTTCAACAGTCTTTTGGGTCAGGACATAAAAGGTCTGAAAATCGGTATTCCCAAGGAGTTCTACGGTGATGGTATTGATGCAGAAGTCAAAGAAGCTGTAATTAAGGTTGCCGACTTTTATAAATCATTGGGAGCAGAGCTTGTTGAAGTTTCAATGCCCACTCTCAAATATGCAGTTTCGGCTTATTATCTTCTTGCCTGCGCAGAAGCAAGCACAAACCTTTCACGTTATGACGGTGTGAAATACGGCTATCGCACAGAATCACCCGAAACCTATGACGAGCTTATCAAAAAATCCCGTGCCGAAGGCTTCGGTTCGGAAGTAAAGAGAAGAATTCTCCTGGGAACTTATGCACTTTCAAGCGGCTATTATGATGCATATTACAAAAAGGCTCTTGCGGTTCGTCAGCAGTTCCGCCTTGAGCACGACCAGATATTTGAAAAATGTGACGTTATGCTGACACCCTCAGCACCCACCGTTGCATACGGAATTGACTCCAACATAGACGACCCCGTAAAGATGTATCTTGCGGATATTTGTACCGTTACGGCAAACATTGCAGGCATCCCTGCAATATCCGTTCCCTGCGGTGTTAATTCTGCTAATATGCCAATTGGCTTCTCACTCTCTGCAAAGAGATTTGACGATGCAAGAATAATTCAGTTTGCGGATGTATACGAAAAGAACTTCGCGCATCCCACAGCAAATATATAAGGAGGTAAAATACCATGTGTGCTAAATACGATACAGTTATCGGTCTTGAAGTTCATGCCGAGCTTTCAACAAAAACAAAAGCATTCTGCACCTGTGACGCCTCCTTTGGCGGCGACCCTAACACTCACATCTGCCCTGTTTGCACAGGTCAGCCCGGTGCGCTCCCCATCATCAACCATGAGGCTGTGAACTATGCAATCCGTGCAGGACTTGCCTTTGGTTGCGAAATCAACCGTTATACCCGCTTTGACAGAAAGAACTATTTCTATCCTGACCTTCCAAAAGCGTTCCAGATTTCACAGCTTGATTTGCCCTTGTGCGTAAACGGCAAAATTGAGCTTTCAACGGGAACAACCGTAAGAATACATCAGATTCACCTTGAAGAAGATGCCGGCAAGATGGTTCATGACGATTACCACGGTCAGAGCTGGGCAGACTATAACCGATGCAGTGTTCCTCTGATTGAAATTGTTTCAGAACCCGACATCACCTCTGCAGAAGAAGCGGCTGAATTTGTTTCAAAAATTGCCCTTTATCTCAAATATCTGAATGTGTGTGATGCAAAAATGCAGGAAGGCTCAATCCGTGCAGACGTAAACGTTTCGCTGAAGCCTGCAGGCTCATCTGTTCTGGGCGACAGAGCGGAAATCAAGAACCTCAACTCCTTCCGTTCAATCCAGAGAGCAATTGAATGTGAAATTGAACGTCAGACTCAGATTCTTGACGAGGGCGGCAAGGTTGTTCAGGAAACAAGACGTTTTGACGATGCAACGGGAACAACATCATCACTCCGAAGCAAAGAAAATGCCAATGACTACCGTTACTTCCCCGAACCCGACATTATGGCAATTGCATTCACCGATGCAGACATTGAAAAGGCAAAGAGTGAAATTCCTCTTCTGCCCCACGAAAGAGTGAACAAATATATAAACGACTACAAACTTACAGACGAAGATGCAAGGGTTCTCACTCTTGAAAAATATATCTCGGACTTTTTTGATGAAACAGTTGCGATTTATCCTGAATACAAGAGTGTTGCAAATATGTTCCTGACAGAAGTTATGAGGCGTGTTAAGGAAACCGATGCAGACGAAATTCCGGTATCGGCAAAGGATTTTGCAAAGGTATGCGAAATGGCTGACAAAAACACCGTCAACCGAAACGATGCAAAAACCATAATCCGCTTTATGTTTGAAGAAGGCGGCGACCCCATGGAAATTGCAAAGGCAAACAACTTCATTGTTGAAGAAGACCTTGGTGCAATCAACGACTTCATCGACAACCTCTTTGCTGAAAGACAGGACCTTGTTGAAGATTATAAAAACGGAAAAACTTCTGTTTTCGGCTTCTTTATGGGTCAGGCAAACAGAGGTCTCCAGGGAAAAGCAACTCCAAAATCAATCAAGGAGTGCTTAGAGGCAAAACTGAAAAATTTGTAAAACAGGAATATTTTTCACTAATGGTAGGGCTGTTTAAAAAGGTTCTTTTTAAAATGTTGGGGTAAAGATTCTTCGACTTCGCTCAGAATGACTAATAAGCAAGAACCGTTCAGGAACTGCTGTCATGTTGAGCTTGTCGAAACATCTTAGCAGTTGTAATACCCCAACATTTGCAAAAGA
>JAZRMZ010000138.1:0-19953 GCA_045647905.1 Clostridia bacterium | reverse complement strand
AACTGCATCGAAAAGATCAGAGAACAGATTCAGAACATAGAATAATTTTTCAACTTATCGGAAAGGTGAAGCGGTTATGAAACTTATAAATATTGGATTCGGAAACATAGTGTCGGGTGACAGAGTGGTTGCAATTGTCAGCCCTGAATCTGCTCCCATAAAGCGTATAGTTCAGGATGCACGTGACAAGGGCTTGCTTATTGATGCATCATGCGGACGTCGTACCCGTGCCGTTATTATTACCGACAGCGACCATATAATTCTTTCTGCAATTCAGACCGAAACAATTGCCGGCAGAGCTGCGGTTAAGGAAGAAATGACAGACACCAAGGATGAAGGAGAAATTGAAAGTGAAGAATAAAGGAATTCTTTATATTTTTTCCGGCCCGTCGGGAGTGGGAAAAGGCACAATCTGCAAACAGCTTGTTTCAAAGAGAAGTGACCTTTCGGTTTCTGTGTCGGCAACAACCAGAGAACCCCGTGCGGAGGATACGGAAGGCGTAACATATTATTTTAAGACAAAAGAACAGTTCAAAGCAATGATTGAGGAAGATAAGTTCCTTGAATGGGCTGTGTATAACGACAATTATTACGGTACACCGGTTGACCCCGTGAACGCCAGACTTGAAGCCGGCGAGGATGTTATTCTTGAAATTGAGGTTCAGGGTGCGCTGAAGGTTATGGAAAGGCGCCCCGATGCAGTTTCGGTATTCATTGCGCCACCTGATGAAGATGCGCTTTATGAGCGTCTCAGAGGTCGGGGAAGCGAAACCGAGGAACAGATTGAAAAAAGAATCAATGCGGCAAAGGCTGAGCTTGAACAAAAGGAAAAGTATGATTATATTGTCATAAACGACGTTCTTGAAGATGCGATTTGTGATATAGAGAAAATAATGAAAAGCGAAAAGGAGAAGATGTAAAAATGATGATTTATCCCCCCATTACAGAACTTGTTAAGAAGACAGGCAGCCGTTATGCCCTTGTTATCGAAACAGCAAAGAGAACAAGACAGCTTGTGAACGGTGCTCCCAAATTGTCGGACGTTAAAACCTCAAAGGATGTTACCGTTGCGGTTAACGAGATTTATGAAGGAAAAATTGAAGCGGTTGAGCTTGTTGAAAATCTTCAGATTGAAGAAGAAGCGTTTGTACAGCCGGAAGAAGATAATCTTTAATGCGCAAAATGGGACTGCTTCTTTTGAAGTGGTCCCTCTGTTTATATTTGAATGTTATCAGCAAAGATTCTTCGACTTCGCTTTGTTTGGCTCAGAATGACGTTCAAGGTGTCTGGAAAATAAAGTGTTACAAGGTTTTGGTTGCGAGGTATTTATGGTTGCACAGGTGGTTTTGAACAACAAAGAACAGAATATCGACAAAGTGTTTGATTATGCCGTTCCGCAGAATCTTGAATCTGAGGTGTGCGTGGGGATGCGTGTTTTTGTGCCTTTTGGTTGGGGCAACCGAAAGGTTGAGGGCATTGTTATCGGCATCTCAGAGAAGAGCGAATATGAAAAACTCAAATTTCTTTCGGGCACAATCGGCAAAGAACCTGTTTGTTCGCCATGGATTCTGGATTTGTGTCTGTGGGTCAGCAGAAAGTATTTTTGTTCACTTTATCAGGCAATCAGGCTTGCCACGCCGCCTGGTATGGCATCGGGCGTTAAGGAAAAAAGCGTAAAAACAGCAACTTTGAAGCTGGGCAGGGAAGCTGCCTTTGGAATTGCGGAAGCCTTGCGTGAAAAGGGTGCGGTTGCACAGGCGAGGATTATTGAGGCACTTTTGATGAATGAAACAATGCCTCTGGCAAAGCTTGTGAAGGAAAAGGGTGGCTCCTATGATGCGATACGTGCTCTTGAGGAAAAGGGCTATATTCAAACCGATTCGGAGCAGGTTGAGCGCGAGGCTTATGATGTGAAGAAATATAAAAAGACAGTTGCTTATGACCCCACTCCCGAACAAAAAAAGGTTATTGACCATTTGTATGAGCTGATTGAAAGCGAAACCCATGAGCGGATTTTGCTAAGAGGCGTTACGGGAAGCGGAAAAACAGAAGTTTTTTTGCAGGCAATTGAACGGGTTATTGAAAAGGGCAGAAATGCAATTATGCTTGTTCCTGAAATTTCACTTACTCCTCAGATGGTTCAGAGGTTTGTTTCAAGATTCGGCAATTCCGTTGCGGTTATTCACAGCGCTCTTTCGCAGGGGGAGAGGTTTGACCAGTGGAACAAAATCAAAAACGGCGAGGTTAAGGTTGTTGTTGGTGCAAGGTCAGCGATTTTTGCTCCATTCAGAAATATCGGAATAATCATTCTTGATGAGGAGCATGAGAACAGCTATAAGTCCGAAACCAGTCCGAGATACCACGCCATTGACATTGCCGCAAAAAGGGCAAAGGATGAAAACAGCATTTTGCTTCTTGCTTCGGCAACCCCATCTGTTTCGGAATTTTATAAGGCGAAGCAGGGGGAATATACTCTTTTTGAAATGACAAAAAGATATAACGAGGGTCAGATGCCCGATGTTAATATTGTTGATATGAGAGGCGAGCTTTTTGAAAGTAAAAACCGTTCGCCTTTGAGTCTTGTGTTGCAGCGTGAAATACAAAAGAATCTTGATTGCGGACAAAAAACCATTCTGTTTCTGAACCGCAGAGGTTATTCGACTTTTGTTTCCTGCCGTCAATGCGGTGAGGTTATCAATTGTCCCGAATGCAGTATTGCCATGACTTATCACAAGGGTAAGGACTTGCTTTCCTGTCATTATTGCGGATATACAAGACGGAATGTGAGTGAATGTCCGAGCTGCGGGTCGTCCTATGTGAAGTATTTCGGGACGGGAACTCAAAAAATTGAGGAGGAGCTGAACCGTTTGTTTCCTGCGGCAAGGATTCTCAGAATGGATACGGATACAACGTCGAAAAAAGGCGGACACGAACAGATTCTTGACGAATTTGCTCAGGGCGGTGCAGACATTCTGCTGGGAACGCAAATGGTCACAAAGGGTCTTGACTTTCATGATGTGACTCTTGTTGGGGTTCTGGCGGCTGATACTTCCCTTGCGGTTGATGATTTTCGTGCCAATGAACGGGGATTTTCACTGTTCACGCAGGTGTGCGGCAGAGCAGGCAGAGGGACGCTGAAAGGCCGTGCGGTTATACAAACATATCAGCCTTTTAATTCCACCATACGTTTTTCAAAGGAACATGATTATATTTCCTTTTATGAAAGTGAGATAATACAGAGAAAAAGGTTGAATTATCCGCCTTTTTGTGACATAATATATATGATGGCATCGGGTGAGGACGAGGCCGCGGTCAAAGAGAAAATTGAAGAGATAGGAAAAGTTGTTGAAAAGAAGATGGGTGAAAATGAGATTTTTTCAAAGGTTGGTCCGGCTCCTGCGCCCATTGCAAAAATAAAAAATAATTTCAGGTACAGAATTCTGCTGAAGTGCAGGGATGCGGAATTGGCTCACGGGCTTCTTTGCGGAATTTATGAGGAGCACGAGAAAAGTAAATCCGATGTGTATCTGACAATTGATATAAATCCCATAAATATGTACTAAGGAAGGATGAAGGATTATGGCAATAAGAAATATAGTTACATTTGGTGATGATGTTCTCACAAAAAAGTGCAGACCTGTTGAAAAATTTGATGACAGACTTAATGATTTGGTGAACGATTTGTTTGAAACCTTGTATCAATCGGGCGGAGCAGGACTTGCGGCACCGCAGGTTGGCGTTTTGAGACGGATTGCAGTTATTGATATTGATGAAAATCCAATTGAACTCATTAACCCTGAAATAATCAGCACAGAAGGTTCGCAGACGGGGGCTGAGGGATGTCTCAGCAATCCCGGAAAATACGGAATCGTGACACGGCCTCAGAAGGTTACTGTCAGGGCTCAGGACCGCAAGGGTGAGTGGCACGAATATACCGGCGAAGATTTGCTTGCAAGGGCATTCTGCCATGAAACCGAGCATCTTGACGGAAAGATGTTTATGGATCTGGTTGAAGAATGGGTGGAGATTGAACAGCAGTAAGGAGGATTTTGATGAATATTTTGTTTATGGGAACTCCTGAATTTGCGGTTCCTTGTCTGGAGACACTTATTAATTCAAAGCACACTGTTGTGGGTGCTGTGACTCAGCCTGACAAGCCTGTTGGCAGAGGACACAAGCTGACACCCCCTCCCGTGAAAAAATGTGCAATGGAGCATAATATTGAAGTTTTTCAGCCCGAAACATTGAAGGACTTTGCCTTTAAGGCAGAGCTTGAAGGGTTGAATCCTGATCTTATAATTGTTGTGGCATACGGGAAAATTCTTCCTGAATATATTTTGAATTATCCAAAATACGGTTGCATAAATATGCACGCATCTTTGCTTCCCAAATACCGTGGAGCAGGCCCCATTCAGTGGTCTGTGATAAACGGCGAGAAGAAAACGGGTATCACGTCAATGCTCATGGAAAAGGGCCTTGACACCGGTGATATGCTTCTTAAATGCGAAACCGAAATCGGTGAATATGAAACGGCGGATGAGCTTCATGACCGACTTATGGTTATGGGTGCGGAATTGCTCGCCGAAACAATTGACGTGCTTGAAAAAGGCGAATTGAAGCCCGAAAAACAGAATGACGAAGAAGCAACATATGCGCCAATGATTTCAAAGGACACGGCAAAAATTGACTGGTCAAAGAGTGCAAATGAAATAATTTGTTTGATTTATGGTATGAATTCGTGGCCTGTTGCGCATACACTTTATATGGGAGATGTGATGAAGGTCAGAAGAGCCGTTCACGGCAGATGTGCATCGGGAAGCTGCGGACAGATTCTTTCGGCAGACGAAAAGGGAATTGAAGTCCTTTGTGGTGACGGAAAGACCATTGTTGTAACAGAAGTTCAGTTTCAGGGTTCAAAGGCTATGTCTGTGCGTGATTATCTGAACGGTCACACAATCTCTCAGGGCGAGATACTCGGTTAAAAACATTAAAATGAAAGGCGGAGAAAAATGTTTGGTTTGGGATATTTTTATGGAATAGATATGTTTTATATAATTCTTGTTATGCCTGCTTTGCTGTTTGCCATGTATGCACAGACAAAGGTAAGCTCAACCTTCAACAAATACAGAACGGTTGGGAACAGGCGTGGAATGACAGGGGCTGACGTGGCAAGAAAGATTCTTGATATGAACGGGCTTCGCAACGTGACTGTGGAAAGGGTTGCGGGAAATTTAACCGACCACTATGACCCAAGAACCAATGTTGTCAGACTTTCGGATGCCACATATTCCAGCACTTCTGTTGCGGCAATCGGTGTTGCGGCACATGAGGTTGGGCACGCTGTTCAGCACGCTGAAGGCTATGCGCCCATAAAGGTCAGAAACACAATCGTTCCTCTTGTTCAGATTGCGTCCTATGCGGCATGGCCTCTTGCGATTATCGGTTTGATTATGAGCTTTGAAAAGCTTGCAATTGCAGGAATTGTTATGTTTGCGGCGGTTGTGTTTTTTCAGCTTATTACCCTTCCCGTTGAGTTCAATGCTTCATCAAGGGCACTCAGAACTCTCGGAAATTATCAGATTCTTGATTCAGAAGAACTTGCAGCTTCAAAAAAGGTGCTTTCAGCGGCGGCAATGACATATGTTGCATCGGCGGCTGTGGCGGTTGCCAACCTTTTGAGACTGATTCTGATTGTTGGCGGAAGAAACAGAGATTAAAAAGTCGGGTGTGAAATTATGACGGCAAGAGAAGCTGCTCTTAAAGCATTATATGATATAGAAACAAAGGATACCTTCATCAATGCGGCATTGAAAAACGCATTGAATGCAGGCTTGTCGGACAATGACCGAGGACTCACAACCGAGCTGATTTACGGCGTTGTTCTGAATAAAACGGCATTGGATTATATTATTTCAAGGTATTCAAAAGTAAAACTGAAAAAAATGTCGCCCTGGGTTCTCAATATTTTGCGGCTTGGCGTTTTTCAGATTTATTATATGGACAAAATTCCCCACAGTGCCGCCTGCAATGAGTCGGTGAAGCTGGCAAACAAGTATTCTCATCGTGCAGGTTCGGGCTTTGTGAACGGAGTTCTCCGAAGCTTTTCACGGGAGGCGGAAAATTTTCAGTTTCCAAAAGAAAATGGTATGGCTGAATATTTTTCACTCAAATATTCGTACCCACTATGGATGGTTGAAAAGTTTCTGGCTGAATACGGAGAAAAACGGTGTGAGGCTTTGTTTGAAGAAAACAGACGTTCCCACGGGGTGTTTCTGAGGGTTAATACATTGAAAAATACCGCTGAACAGGCTTTGATGACCCTTGAAAACGAGGGCATTTCCTGCGAAAAGACAGATGTTGAAAATTGTCTGAAGGTGACGGGAAAAATCAATATTGATGCATCAAAAGCATATGCCGAGGGATTATTTTCGCTCCAGAATATATCTTCCCAGAAGACGGTTGAGGTTCTTGCGCCCAAGGCGGGTGAAACTGTTTTTGATATGTGTGCGGCTCCCGGCGGAAAAAGCTGTGCCATTGCCGAAAAAATGGAAAATCGGGGCAGGGTTCTGTCCTTTGATATATTTGAACACAAAGTTGAGCTCATAAGGAAATCTGCCGAGCGCCTTGGAATTGATATTATAGACGCACGTTTGCAGGATGGGGCAGAGGAATGTGCCGAATTGCATGAGTTGGCTGACAGAGTGCTTGTTGATGCGCCATGTTCGGGGCTTGGGGTTATACACAAAAAGCCTGATATAAAATTAAAAAGGACGGCAGAGGATGTTGAAGAACTGTGCCGAATCCAAAGACACATATTGAACACGGCAAGCAAGTATCTGAAGCCGGGCGGAACATTGGTGTACAGCACCTGCACAATATTGCCCGAAGAAAACCGTGTTCAGGTTGAAAATTTCCTGAGTGAGCATAAGGAATACAAAAAGATTTCAGAAGAACAGATATTAACAACCGAATGTGGCGAGAGCGGTTTTTATATCTGCAAGATGGTGAAAGAGAAAAATGAAGATTAATCTTATGGATTTGAGCTGTGATGAATTGAAAAAGCTGGTTGCCCAAATGGGTGAACCGCAGTTTCGGGGGAAGCAGATTTTTGAATGGATATATAAAGGCGCTGAGAGCTTTGATGATATGACAAACATTCCCAAAGGGCTCAGAGAAAAGCTGTCGGAAATTGCGTGGGTGGGAAGTGCAAAAATTTGCGAAAAATATGTTTCAAAGATTGACGAAACACGCAAGTATCTGTTACAATTAAATGATGGGAATTATATTGAGTCGGTTCTGATGAAATATGATTATGGTTATACAATCTGTGTTTCGTCACAGGTGGGCTGCAAAATGGGATGCAAATTCTGTGCATCAACACTCAACGGCTGGAGCAGAAATTTATCTGCAGGTGAGATAATTTCCCAGGTTCTTTGTGTTCAAAAAGACCTTGGTGCGAGAATTTCAAATATTGTGATGATGGGAATTGGCGAGCCTCTTGATAATTTTGACAATGTTCTGAAGTTTGTTGAGCTTGTGAACGCTCCGGGCGGATTGAATATCGGGCAGAGACATATTTCGGTTTCAACCTGCGGTCTTGCCGACAAAATACGTGAGCTGGCGGAGCGGAAGCTGCAGATAACTCTTTTGTTGTCATTGCACGCACCTGATGATGAAAGGCGATCAAGCATTATGCCCATAAACAACAAGTATCCCATAAAAGAGGTTATGGATGCCTGCGATTTATACATAAAAGAAACGGGACGACGAATTTCTTTTGAGTATACGTTGATTTCGGGAGTTAATGACAATCCTGAGGAAGCGGATAAGCTTGCGGCACTTGTGAAGGGCAAGCTGTGTCATGTGAATCTTATTCCCGTGAACAAGGTCCAGGAAACGGGCTTTGACAAAAGCAGCAAAAAAAGAGTTGAGGAATTTAGAAAACGGCTTGAAAAGCATGGAATTCCGGCGACTGTACGCAGAGAAATGGGTAGTGACATTAATGCCGCCTGCGGTCAGCTGAGAAACAGAAAGCAGAATTTGTAAAAAGTGCAGTTTGACGGTCTTATGCACAAGATTTTGGTGTTCGTGAATACGGACGGAAAGGCTATGGTAATATGATTATAAAAGTATGTGGGTTGTCCGATGTGGGAAAACGCCGTGAGCTTAATGAAGACAGCTTTGGCGTTTACGGCTTTGAGGACGGAAAGTTGAGCGGTGTTTGTGTTCTTGCTGACGGAATGGGCGGACACAACGCAGGCGAGGTTGCAAGCTCAATGGCGGTTGAGGCTGTGGTGAATGAGCTGAAGGAGGAACTTTCTGAGCAGGACGGTAATCAAATCAGTCACAATATTATGGCTGCCATTGATTATGCTAATTCAAATATTTATGAAAAATCTCTGAAAAATCATGAACAGGCAGGGATGGGAACAACCTTGGTGGTGGCATATGTAACCGATTCCTTTGTGAGAATTGCCAATATTGGCGACAGCCGTGCCTATGTTGTTTCGGACAGGAAAATTTGCAGGATAACCGTTGACCATTCGGTTGTTGAAGAACTGGTTCAGAGAGGTTCAATAACCCGTGAGGAAGCAAGAAGGCATCCCGACAAGAATATTATTACAAGGGCTTTGGGGACGGACTTGTTTGTTGAAGCCGATTATTATGATTATGTTCCCACAGTCGGCGAAACAATTTTGCTGTGCAGTGATGGCTTGACCGAAATGGTTGATGAAGAGGAAATCAAAGATATAATAAACAATGCCGAAGATGAAAACCTTGCAGTTCAGCGCTTGGTTGAAAAGGCAAATGAAAATGGCGGTGTTGACAACGTGACAGTTGTTGCATTACGCTTTGTGGAGGAGGCGAAGGCAGATGACGCTGATAGGTAGAGTTCTTGCAGGCAGATATGAGATTATTGAAGAAGTGGGCAACGGCGGTATGGCTGTTGTGTATAAAGCAAAATGCCAGCTTTTGAACAGATTTGTTGCGGTTAAGGTGTTGAGACCTGATTTGCAGAATGATCAGGAATTTGTGCACCGATTCAATGTTGAAGCACAGGCGGCGGCGAGCCTTGCTCATCCCAATATTGTTTCCATTTATGATGTTGGCTGTGAGGACGGTCTTCATTATATTGTTATGGAGTTTATCGAAGGAAAAACCCTGAAGGAATATATTGAAGAAAAACGGGTTCTTCATTGGCGTGAAGCGGTTGAATTCACAATTCAGGTTGCAAAAGGACTTGAACAGGCACACAAAAATTCAATTATTCACCGTGACGTGAAGCCCCACAACATTATAATGACAGCAGACGGGGTTCTGAAAGTTACAGACTTTGGAATTGCAAGGGCAAATGTTCAGTCAACCGTTACCTGTGCTGACACTGCAATAGGTTCGGTTCACTATATTTCTCCCGAACAGGCACGGGGCGGTTATACCGATGAACGGTCGGATATATATTCTCTGGCGGTGGTTCTTTATGAGATGATTACGGGGCGTGTTCCCTTTGACAGCGACAGACCTGTTGCTGTTGCAATTATGCATCTTCAGGACAAACCTGTGAATCCCAGAGAGTTTAACATAAGTATTCCCTTGTCACTGGAACGTATTGTTCTGAAGGCAATGTCAAAGGAAGTGTCGGCAAGATATAAAAACGCTTCGGAGATAATTTCGGAGCTTCAGAGTGTTCTTGGAGGTGCATCTTCCGCAAATTATTTCACGGCTTTGGATGGTGACGGTCTGAGCAATGAGGGGCAGCGGTTGAAAGTCCCGGAAATTCCTGTTGTGAGTCAGCAGGAAACAACGGGGACAACGCAGCAGACGGTGGAATTCAGAAATGCTTCTGCAGGAAATTCAGCGATGAATGAAACAGTGGTGATGCCTGCGGTGAATGTAAATAAAAATCCCCGTGAAACCGAAACCGCCGTGAAGATTCCTGCGGCAACCGGAGGAATCAAGCCCAAAGCTGTTGATGAATTTGAAAGTCTGGAGATTGGTGACATGAAGAAAAAGAAAAAGTCCTCTGTGAATAAAAAGACTTCAAGAATGGTGATTCTTGCGGCTATACTGAGTGCCGTTCTGATTGTTGGCGGACTGGTTTATGTTGCGCTGGATATTCTTGGGTTCTTTGCGGCAGGAGATGCCGATGTACCCTCTGTTCCCGATGTTGTGGGAATGCTTTATGATGAAGCCGAGACTGAACATGAGAATGCGGACGAAGAGGGCGCAGAATACAAGATTGACCTTATTATAAAGGAAAAGGTTGTCAGCGACAAACCTGAAAACACCATTCTTGACCAATCACCCGAAGCCGGAACAAAGCTGAGAAAGGGTGAACTGACTCAGGTTGAGGTTACGGTGAGTGCAGGAAGCGACAAAATTGTTCTGGAAGATTACTACAAGTGGAAAAAAGAAGATGCAAAGGTTTCGCTGATGAATTACGGCTTGGTTTGTGAATTTGACGAGGTTTACAGCGAAGATGTGGAAAAGGGTTATGTTGTTTCGCAGAATCCCGTGAAGGACTCGTCGGTGAAAAAGGGTACAACGGTTCGTCTGTCTGTGAGTCTTGGTTCACAGGAGGACGAAAACGGAATCGAGGTTAAAAACTATATCGGTGAAAGCAACGTGGATGAAATCAGAAAGTCTGTTGAAGAACAAGGCTTCAAGGCGGTGTTCATAAAAGAAGCGCACGAAACGGTGAAGAAGGGCTTTATTTTTGACCAGGTGCCTGTTGCGGGCGTAAAGCTTGAAATGGGTGAAGAGGTTACTCTTTATATAAGTACCGGCCCTGATGAAAATGGTGATAAGTCCGTTCAGACGCCCGATAATACAAGCGATCCATCGGCAAAGAAAAAGACAAAATGGCTGACCGTATACGGACCCAAGGACAAGGAAAGTTCTTTGGTTGAGGTTAAGATGGACGGTGCGGTGATATTCAGTAAGACCCTTCAGAAAAATGCAAATACGCTTCTGAAGCTGGAGAGCACACGCAGTAAGGTTGAAATTGAAATTCTGTATGATGGCGTGTCAAAACAAAAGAATACGGTAACTTTATACTAAAGAGGTAGAAAATGGGGATTTTTGAAGGTGTAATAGTCAAGGGAATTGGCGGTTTTTATTACGTTAATACGGATAACGGTGTTTTTGAGTGCCGTGCACGAGGAATATTTCGCAAGCGTGGTTTCACGCCGCTGGTGGGTGACAGGGTTGTTATTGAAAACAGCGACAGCAACCATGGTGTGATAAACGAGATTTGCGAAAGAAAAAACACCTTGATTCGGCCTGCGGTTGCAAATGTCACACAGCTCGTTGCGGTTGTGGCAAAAACAAGTCCTGCACCCAATCCGTATATTCTTGACAAACTTATTGCATCGGCAGAATTTGTCAATCTGAAAATTGCTGTTTGCTTCAATAAGTCTGACCTTGACGAAAATTGCGCTCTTGTTGATGTGTATAAAAATGCAGGGTTTGATGTTATTGAAACCAGTGCGATGAAGGATGAAGGAATTCAGGAATTGAAAGACTTTCTCAAAGACGAGCTGACGGTTTTTGCAGGTAATTCGGGTGTGGGAAAGTCGAGCCTGACCAACAAGCTTCTTGGTGCGGAGGTTTTTGAAATTGGTTCTGTGAGCCAGAAACTTGAGCGTGGAAGGCATACCACAAGACATTCTGAGCTTGTGGAACTGCCCTTTGGCGGATATATAATTGACACGCCGGGGTTCAGCTCCTTTGACATCAACACGATTCCCCTTGAAAGTCTGTCGGGAACGTTCAGAGAGTTTGCCCAATTTGATGAGGGGTGCCGCTTCCCTGATTGTACCCACAGAACAGAGCCGGATTGCAGTATATGTAATTCCGTGAAATCGGGCAGGATTGCAAAAAGCCGGCATGAGAGTTATGTTCAGCTTTATGGTGAGATAAAGACAGCAAGAGAAAATATATATTAAAATTAAGTCTGAAAAATCTTGTCCATCTCACCACTTTTTGCTCGGAGCATCGCTCGCTGCAAAGCGGCAATCTGAACAATTTTTTCAGACTTATATTTTGCATCTTTAACGTAGTGAAAGGAAGATTTGTAGGGATGAAAACGATAAAAATTGCACCCTCTATTCTTGCGGCAAATATCGCAAAACTGGGTGAGGAAGTAAAGAAAATTGAAGATGCGGGAGCGGAGTTTGTTCATATTGATGTTATGGACGGGCATTTTGTTCCAAATCTTGCTTTTTCGCCTGATACGGTAAAGGCTTTGAGAAAGGACTCAAGGCTTGTGTTTGATGTTCATCTGATGATTGAAGAACCAAAAAAATATATAGAAAAGTTTGTTGACGCAGGGGCTGACATAATAACTGTTCATCAGGAGGTCACAGAAAATCTTGCGGAAATGGCAGAGTTCATTCATTCTTTCGGTGTTAAGGCAGGTATATCGGTGAAGCCCGGAACACCTGTTGAAACCCTTGAGGGGGATATTGATAAGTTTGATTTGGTTTTGATTATGACCGTTGAACCGGGATTCGGTGGGCAGTCGTATATTGAAGCAATGAATGAAAAGATTTCAAAGGCAAGAGAGATGATTGACAAAACGGGCAAAGAAATTGAGCTTGAAATTGACGGAGGAGTTACGCCGACAAACATTGCTGTTCCTGCTGCTTGCGGCATTTCGGTGGCGGTTGCAGGCTCATCGGTTTTTAAGGCGGAAGACGCAGAAAAAGCTATTGTTGAAATGAGGACGAATGCAAAGTGAGATGCTACATATTTTGTTCTGCACCCATTGATTCCTATGATTTTTTGAAAAAGTATAACTTTGAAAAGGCTTTTGTCATTTGTGCCGACGGCGGTTATGTTCATGCAAAGCGGCTTGGACTGACTCCTGATATATGGCTGGGCGACGGAGATTCTCTTGGTGCGGTTGATGTCACGGCAAAGGAAAAAATGGTTTTTCCGAGCAAAAAGGATTTTACCGATACGGATCTGGCTGTTCAGGAGGCGTTGAAGCGGGGCTATGATGAAATTATTATCATCGGGGCTCTTGGGGGCAGGCTTGACCATGAATTTTCGCATTTTTGTCTGTTGAAGAAGATTCTTGACAATAATGCAAAGGGAATTCTGGTGAGTGAGAAAAATGAAATAACAATGGAAAAAGAATCCTTTTCGGTTTTGCCTGACGGACGAAAGTATATTTCCTTTTTTCCTTTTGGGGGAGATGTTGAGAATTTTTCCGTAAAGGGATTGTGTTATGAAGCTGAAAATATGCATCTTTCGTGCAGTGCGGTTCAGGCGAGCAGTAACTGCTTTGAGGACGGAAAAACGGGAGAAATATCATTCTCATCCGGATATGTTCTGGTTGTGAGATCGGATGACTAATGAAAAAACAGAGGTGTGTTGTATGAAAAAAGTTTTAAGTTTGGTTTTGTGTCTGATGCTGGTTTTGGCGTGTATTATGCCAATCGGTGCTTTGGCGGAAACGGATGAAAATATTGCAGTTGCATATCTTTTGGATTCGGTTGAAATTGACAAAAAGGGTAATCTGCAACGGGAACAGGAAATTTTGTTTTCAGGTTCCTTTGCTGAAGTTGTACAGTATATGAATTACAGCAAGACGGGCGGAGTTATTGTTGTTGCGAAGGATGTAACCCTTGACAAAAACACGACTCTGCAAACCTTAAAGGGAACAACCCCGTATATTCTGATTAAAGGTAAAGATATAAGCTTTGACCTTAACGGATGCCTTTTGACACAGCAGGCGGGTTCGGGACAAAGCACATCTTCTGTTTTTGTCGTTCCAAAAGACAGCGAGCTTATAATTGAAGACAGCTTCAAAGAAAAATCGGGTGCAATAAACGGTGTTTGCGGTGTTGCAGAAGTGAACGGAGGAAGCCTGAGGCTAATAAACGGGACGGTCAAGGCGCAGGCTAATGCAAGTGGGTATCCTGATGACGGTGAACTGCCGGTTAATGTTATAAACGGCGGCGAGCTCTATGTTGAAGGTGGAAAAATCGGGTACAACGGAATGCTGAACGACGGCAGAACATATTATGGAAAGTCTTGTGCTGTTTATATTGATGAAAACAGCAGAGGTGTGTTCAAAGGCGGAATTATTGAAGGCAAAATTGAAACTGATAAAGAAGAAAACCTGACAATTGAAGGCGGAACATTTGATTTTGATATTTCAAATTATGTTTCTGGATTGCAGAATGTGGTTCAGGAGGGTGAAAGGTTCAGTATTGAACAGTCCATTTCTGAAAAAACTACCATGTTGTTGAAGGATGAAAACGTGGAAATATCTATGGATATTCTGCCTGAATATTCGGTTGACGGTGATGAGATAACGAAGATTGTCATTTGTTCGTCAGCACTTAATGGCGGAGAAAAATTGAAGGAGTGCGGAACAGCAAGAATTGACCTGACCGAAATTTTTGGAAAAATCGTCAAAGACAATACATTTGTTGAGATTTCTACCAAAAACACAGGCTTTTTTGCACAGACAATTGTGATAGACGCAGAAAATGTAAAGGCGCTTGCAGAGGCCGCAACAGAAAAAGGCTTGTTTCTTGAGTTGAGTGTGAGCGATGATGCCGCAGACATAGTTAAAGATGCAAAATATATGCTTGAATATGCTTTTGTTGACAAAAGCGGTGAAAAAATCGGGGCAGATGCAGAATTTACGGTTGAAATTTCCGGCTGGAACAATGATGCATTTGAATTGTATACACAAGTTAATCCGGGATTTGACAAAAAAGAATTTAATGTTATCGGCAACGGAATTTCAATGGCGGTGATGAACGGTGAGGTTATTGCAGTAACTCAGAAATCACGGCTTGAAATTACGGGACGGACTTTGGATATTGAAGGAACTATTTCAATAATTTTTTATGCTGACCTGAGCGGTTATGAAGCAAGCAAGGTGAAAATGCTTTTCTGGGATTCGCCCCAGACGGATTATACTGCTGAAACTGCGGTTCGCAGTGTTTCTTATTCATCAAAGGATATTAACGGATACCGCTTTGTGTTTGAAGACATTGCTTCAAAGGAAATGAACAAGGAAATTTATGCAAGGCTTATGGCGGTTGACAGCAACGGAAAAACGGTTTACGGTGCAAAGCCCGAAAGTGGATACAGCGTTGTGACTTATGCACGGAATATGCTCGGAAATCAAAAAATGAAACCCTTGCTTGTGAAGATGCTGAATTACGGAGCGGCGGCACAGGAGTATTTCGGAAGTGACGCTCCCCTTGCAAACAGCAGTCTTTCGGAGATTGAACGTGTGACCGATTACACAAAAATCTATAAAAGCGAGGCCACGGTTATTGATGAAGAATCATTGAACGGTGAATGTGCGGCAGAAATTGCAGGAAAAACCCTTACCCTTGAGGGGGATATTTCCATTAATTACTATGTTACCTGTGAAGAGGATGTTGATGAAATCGGCATTATGTTCTGGAATGAAAAGGGATTTCTTGAAAAGGAAAAGCACATTATGGGAACCCAGATAAAAAAAATAAATACCTTTACAAACAACGGAAGCTATAAGGTTTTCAGCTACGACAACATAACATCAAGGGAAATGTCGGAGCCTTTGTATGCGAGGGTTTATACCAAAAAGGATAACGTATACAAATACGGTGGAATTCACAAGTACAACGTGAAGGATTATGCGGCAAAGCAGATTGAAAAAAATGAAGATGCGGCGCTCATAAAACTGCTCAGATGCTTGCTGATTTATGGCGAAGAAGCCGAGCGGTTCTTCAGTTCCAAAAATTTGTAATCTGCCTTGACTTTTTGAGTATAAGGTGATATAATATCAGAAAATATAAAAATAACGGAGGATTTTATAATGAGCAGAATTAAGACAATTGAAACAAGAAATATTGAAAAGTCAGTTAAAAACGGCGGCTGCGGTGAATGCCAGACATCTTGCCAGTCAGCTTGCAAAACTTCTTGCGGCGTTGCAAATCAGCAGTGCGAAAACGCTAACAAATAAGACTGAATCAATGGGCCGCTGTCTGAAAAGGCAGCGGTTTAATTTTGTAAAAAGGAGCTAATATGGTTCATCAGTATAAATTAAACGGATATAACATTGTTTTGGACACGGCAAGCGGCTCTGTTCATGTTGTGGACGAGGTTGCTTATGATATAATTGCTTTATATAAGAATAAAGCACAGAATGAAATTGTGTCCGAAATTCTTGAAAAATATAAAAATCTGCCTGATGTGGATGAAAATGAGATTCTTGAGTGTCTTGATGACATAAAAACCCTTGAAGATTCGGGAAAGCTGTTCAGCGAAGACAAGTATGAGGAGCTTGCGAAAAATTACAAGATTGAGTCAAATGTGATAAAGGCAATGTGTCTGCATATTGCTCACACCTGCAACCTCAATTGTTCCTATTGCTTTGCAAGTCAGGGAAAGTACAGCGGTGAGCGTTCACTTATGACCTTTGAGGTGGGAAAAAGAGCCTTTGATTTTCTGATTGAAAATTCGGGAACAAGACGCAATCTTGAGGTGGACTTCTTTGGGGGAGAACCTCTTATGAACTGGGATGTTGTTGTCAAATTGGTTGAATATGCACGGAGCATAGAAAAGGAGCATAACAAGAACTTCAGATTTACTCTCACCACCAACGGTGTTCTGCTTGACGATGAAAAGACGGAGTTCCTTAACAAGGAAATGAGCAATGTTGTTCTCAGTCTTGACGGCAGACCTGAGGTGCATGACCATTTCAGAAAGGACTATCAGGGCAACGGAAGTTATGAACTGATTCTGCCCAAATTCAAACGGTTTGTGGAAAAGCGCGGTGGAAAAGACTACTATATGCGGGGAACTTTCACCCATAACAACACCGACTTTACAAATGATATTCTTCATATGGCGGATATGGGCTTTACGGAACTGAGCATGGAGCCTGTTGTGTGTCCTCCCGATGACCCATATGCATTGACAAAGGAAGATTTACCCGTGCTTTTTGAACAGTATGAGGTTCTTGCAAAGGAAATGATAAAACGCAAAAAAGAGGGACGAGGTTTCACTTTTTATCACTATATGCTTGACTTGAAAAACGGCCCGTGTATTTACAAGAGGATTACGGGTTGTGGTTCTGGTACCGAATATATGGCTGTGACGCCTTGGGGCGAGCTGTTCCCCTGCCATCAATTTGTTGGAGATGAAAAATATAGCCTCGGAAACATATGGGACGGCGTTACAAACACCGATGTTCAGGAAAAATTCCGTCACTGCAATGCATATTCTCGGCCTGAATGTAACGATTGCTGGGCAAAGCTCTATTGTTCGGGCGGATGTGCCGCAAATTCCTATCATTCCACAGGTGATATTCAGGGTGTTTATGAATACGGATGCGAATTGTTTAAGAAGAGAATTGAGTGTGCAGTAATGATGCAGGTTGCCGAAGTCTGAAAAAATCTTGCCCATCTTACCACTTTTTGCTCGGAGCGGTGCAGGAATTTAATGTAGAAACACAGGGTGTTTCCATTAACCAGCAAAAACTTCTCAGTTTTTGCAATCCTACGTTAAAAACAATTCACCGAATTGTTTTCTTAACACTCCGGCAGCATCGCTCGCTGCAAAGCGGCAATCTGAACAATTTTTTTTAGACTTGCGTTTGATAATTTTAATGTAGAGGATGGAGTGGCTGTATGAAAACGCCAATAGCTGATTTTGTCAGAGACTATTCACAAAGAGGCACAAGCCGCTTTCATATGCCGGGGCACAAGGGTGAAGGCTTTCTGGGAATTGAAAAATACGATATAACAGAAATTGACGGAGCTGACGTTTTGAGTCATGCGGAAGGAATAATAAATCAAAGCGAAGAAAATGCATCTTCGCTTTTTTCCTCTGCACACACTTTTTATGTTACCCAAGGTTCAACAACAGCAATTTGTGCCATGCTTGCATTGGTGAAAAAAAGTGAGCCGCAACGGACGGTTGTTCTTGCTGCAAGGAATGTTCACAAAGCCTTTGTCAATGCCTGCGCCCTGCTTGATATAGATGCGGAGTGGCTTGTGCCGGACAAAACATCGGGGATTCTGGAATGCCGGGTTGCGGCAGAGGATGTTGAAAAAAGACTCAAAAATCTTACCCAAAAGCCTGATGCGGTTTATCTCACTTCGCCCGATTACCTGGGAAATATGCAGGATATTTACGGCATTGCAAAGGTGTGCAGAAAATACGGCGTTCCGCTGATTGTTGACAATGCCCATGGGGCATATCTGAAATTTCTTGAAAAATCTCAGCATCCCATTGATTTGGGGGCTGACTTGTGTTGTGATTCGGCGCACAAGACCTTGCCGGTTCTGACGGGCGGTGCATATCTTCATGTTTCAAAGGATGCTTCCGCAGAATTTGTAAAAAATGCACGGGGGAAGATTGGTCTGTTTTCGTCAACCAGTCCGTCCTATCTGATTTTGCAGTCTTTGGATTTGTGCAATGCCTATCTTGATGACGGCTACAGAGAAAAACTGAGTTGCTGCATTGATGAGGTGGATTCCGTGAAACGGTTTATGGCGGAAAAGGGGTTTGCTGTTATGACTGGCGAGCCTTTAAAGATTGTGATAGATGCAAAAAAATCAGGATGCAGTACCAAAAAACTTGCAGAGTTGATGCGGGATAATCAAATTGAGCCTGAGTTTTTTGATGATGATTATATGGTGCTTATGGTGACTCCCCACAACAAAAAAGAAGATTTTGAACGATTGAAAAAAGTTTTTTCGTCCGAAGTTCAAGGGTCAGACGAAAGAACGTGTGAGTATTTCATAGGTCATCCTGAAAAAAAGATGACCATACGTCAGGCTGTTCTTTCTGAGTGGGAAATGATTGATGCCTGCAAGGCAGAGGGGCGGATATGTGCTGAACTGACGGTTTCATGCCCTCCTGCGGTTCCCATTGCGGTCAGCGGCGAAGTTATTACAAGGGATATGATTTGTCTGTTTGAAAAATATGGCATAAGGGAAATTAAGGTTGTGAAATAACGCATTTTTAATAAATGTCGGAGAACTTTGCACGGATTCCGATTTTTGTCAGAAGTGTGAGAAGCTCGGTTTCGGTTGCTGTTTTGACTATTTGTGAATTTTTGTCCAGAATGTGCAGAATGATATAATAATCGTAGCTCAGATAATGCAGGATGCTTGAGATTCTTGAGGTTTCTTTAACGCAGAAAACTTTTGTGGAAAAGAATTCCCGTGTATTCATTTTTTCATTGTTTTCGAGGATTTCTTTTAGGGCTATGTGTGAGAGTTGGGTTTGCTCGTGGCTCAGGTTCTGAAAAAGAAAAACGGAAATCAGAATCAGAGAAAAATTGAAGTTTGTCACAAAAAACAACAACAGTGCAGATGCCGTGATTGCGATAATCATAATGCGGCTCAGCCTGAGCATGAAGTT
Organism: Clostridia bacterium; assembly: GCA_045647905.1. GTDB lineage: Bacteria > Bacillota > Clostridia > Monoglobales > Monoglobaceae > SIG440. The sequence continues at coordinate 567 of JAZRMZ010000138.1, read as the reverse complement.
GTATGAACGGAGTATTCCGAATTTTGCTGTGAGAATTGATTTGACCATTCTCCCGCCGTCAAGAGGCAGTGTGGGCAAAAGATTTATGCCGCACATTGCAAGGTTCACATCTGCGCAGTAACCGAGAATGGGCAAGGGGAAAAGATTTGCTGAAAGTTTGAAAATCCAGAATAGAATAATGTTTGATAAAGGTCCGGAAAAGGCGATTAAGAACTCTTTTTCGGAGCTTTTTATGTAACCCCTTGAAAGATTTGCGGAAATTCCAAAGGGGAAAAGGGTTATGTGAGAAATTTTGATTCCCATAGCTTTTGCACAGAAAATGTGTGCGGCTTCGTGGAGGAGTGCAATTGAAAAGGTGCAGAAATACAGCAAAAAGTAGTTCCCCAATACTGAAAAAACCACAACGGGAATCAGCCATATATTAATGCTCAAATGGGGCGTAAGGGGGATTTCATTCAGTTTGTTCAGGAACTGTCTGAAGTGTTTCATTTGTCTGACCTTCTTTCGGATTCTTCATAATTTTATCTATCACGGTTTGGATTTTTGTGGTGACAATTGGGCTTGTCA
>JAZRMZ010000137.1:0-25683 GCA_045647905.1 Clostridia bacterium | reverse complement strand
TTTGTTTCAGCACCGAGGGTATCAAAAATATTCTTTGCAAGCATCCATGTGCTTCCGTTTGAGCAGTCAAGACCGATTTTCAATCCCCGATATGAATTCTTTGCAAGAGAAATTATATAACCCGTATAACGGTTTCTGCCTGCCACATAGTCAATTGTTCTGCCGATTTGTTCGCCCGTTGCAAGGGGAAGCTCACCTATAACTCCATCAATATATGCCTCGATGTCCGCAATGATTGATTCCGACATTTTTTCGCCCTTGCTGTTTATCAGCTTGATTCCGTTGTCACAATACGGATTATGGCTCGCCGAAATCATAATACCGCAGTCAAAATCCTCTGTGCGAACCACATAGGAAACCGACGGCGTTGTTGTAACGTGCAAAAGAAAGGCATCTGCACCGCTGGCTGTCAAACCTGCCGCAAGAGCATATTCAAACATATAGCTTGACCTTCTTGTGTCTTTTCCGATTACCACATTACATTTATGTTCTTTTCCGTAGTGCCAGCCAAGGTATCTGCCGATTTTGAAAGCGTGTTCAACCGTCAGATTTATATTTGCTTCACCTCTGAAGCCATCTGTACCAAAATATTTTCCCATAAAAATCATCTCCTTATTTTAAAGCTTATGTAGCGGAGCAAAATATATGCTCCATGTTCTATTCAACTGTCACCGACTTTGCCAGATTTCTTGGCTTATCAACGTCCAGCCCCAGATGACAGGACATATAATACGCCAGAAGCTGAGCAGGAACTGCCGCAACCAATGTTGCAAAAAGCTCCTCAACATCGGGAATTTTTATTACGTCATCCGCAACACCTTGCGGAACATCCATGCTCTCATTGCAAACAAGAACAACCCTTGCACCCCTTGCACGAACTTCTTTTACATTGCTGACCGTCTTTTCAAACAGTCTGCCGTCCGTGGCAAACACAAACACGGGAACACCCTCGGATATAAGTGAAATTGTTCCGTGCTTCATTTCGCCTGCCGCAATTCCTTCGCAATGAATATATGAAACCTCCTTCATTTTCAGTGCCGCTTCCATGGACAGGGCATAGTCAACGCCTCTGCCCATAAAAAATATACTTTTGCTATCTCTGTACTTTTCGGCAATTGTTGAACAATCATCCTTTTTTGCAAACATTTTTTCAACCGCATCGGGAATCTTCAAAAGTGATTCAACATACGCCTTTGCAACAGAACTTTCAAGTTTTCCAGATTTATGTCCCAAAGCAACAGCAAGCAAAAACAAAACCGCAAGCTGAACCGAATATGCCTTTGTGCTTGCAACCGCAACCTCAGTTCCCGCATTGGTATATATCACGTTATCCGCTTCACGTGCAACAGCAGAACCAACCACATTAACAATCCCAAGGGTTCTTGCCCCTTCTTCCTTTGCAAGACGCAACGCCGCAAGGGTATCGGCTGTTTCGCCCGACTGGGAAATCAACACAACAATGTCGCCTTTTCCGAGAATAGGGTTCCTGTATCTGAACTCCGAAGCAAGCTCCACAAAAACAGGAAGTCCCGAAAGCCGTTCAATCACATACTTTCCCAACATTCCTGCGTGCATTGCCGTGCCGCAGGCAACAATGTATATTTTTTCCGCACCCGAAAACAGTTCTTCGTCAAAACAGGGCAAACCGTCTTTAATCACAGACTTTATTGTTTGGTTGATTACCCGTGGTTCTTCCGCAATTTCCTTCAACATAAAATGTTCAAAACCACACTTTTCCAAAGAATCCTGTGTTCGGCTCTCGGTTTCAAAAACACATTGCACCTCACAACCGTCAGAGTCCAAAACAGTTATCTTTTTGTTGTCCAGAATTGCAATTTCATTTTCCTCCAGACGTCTGAACCGTCTTGTGTGAGCAAGAACAGCCGAAATATCCGATGCAAAAAAATTCCCGTCTTCATGAGGTGCCGCAAGCAGCGGATTATCCTTTCGGAATCCGTAAATTCTGTTTGGTTCATTGCAAAACAACGCACAAACAGCATAAGAACCTCTGAGCATCTCCCTTGCCTTTTGTATCGCTTCAACAGCATTGTTCGATTCACCGTAAAAGAAGTCAATCAGCTTTGCCGCCGCTTCCGTATCGGTCTCGGACTCAAAAGAATATCCTTTGCCCGACAAAAAAGCCTTTAACTCAACAAAATTTTCAATTATACCGTTGTGAACAATCATAACTCTTTCTGTACCGTGAGGATGAGAATTACGGCTTGAGGGCTCACCGTGTGTCGCCCAACGGGTATGTCCGATTCCGCACTTTATGTTTTCATTTTCGCACAAATCACCCAAAGCGTCTTTCAGCTTTTCAATCCGTCCCGCACTTTTGACAGTCCTGATTTTTTCCTTTTCAAAAAAAGCAACTCCTGCCGAATCATATCCTCTGTATTCCAAAGCAGACAGCCCATCAACTATTTTTGGCATCACCAAACTGATGCCCGAATAACCTATTATTCCGCACATATCAAATTAACTCCTTCGTTGCCAATCCCTGGTGGGGGACAAGTCCGGAATCAGGTCAAATATTAATTTTTTCACCCTCTGAATGTATTTTTGTTAATTTGTTTACATCCTGACGATATGGGTCATACCGAAGAAGTACCCGCCGAAAACTTCGAATTACTTCTTACCTCGTCACCGCAAAGCCATTTGCGGTCTGGCGCTAAACAGTTATGCCGCAAGAGATACGGCACTGCCTTGAACAGCAATATCTTTCAGTGTCCCCCCTGTGCTTTGCACAACCAAAATCCGTCCTTGCTGTATATTGTTCCTAAACTTTTGGTACAATATTCTCCTGACTTTTAAAAATTGAGTTTTCCTTCAAAAATCCTCTGACTCTTGAGAGCGGATAAACTGTGCAATTTTTGCCGATTACCGTTCCGGGACAAAGAACACTGTTGCAGCCCACTTCGGTAAAATCACCAACCATCGCCCCAAATTTTTTGAGACCCGTCTCAATTCTTTTGCCGTCCGTCAAAACTGTCACGGGAGTCTTGTCGCTTTTCACATTTGAAGTAACAGCACCTGCACCCAGATGAGATTTGAAACCCAGAACCGAATCTCCCACATAGTTGAAATGAGGAATCTGAACATTATCAAAAATAATGGCATTTTTCATTTCGGTTGAGTTACCCACAACACAGTTTTTCCCAACAATAACACCGCCCCGTATAAATGCACAATGCCTGATTTCAGCATTTTCGTCAATTATGCACGGTGCCGCAATATACGCCGAAGGATAAACCTTTGCCGATTTTGCAACCCATACCTGTGGCGAAACTTCATCAAAAAGGGACTTGTCAAGTTTTTCACCCAAAGATATTACAAAATCCTTAATATCCTTGAGTATTTGCCACGGATATTCACTTTTTTCCAAAAGCGGTTTGGCAATTGTTTTTGAAAGATCAAAAAGCTCAGTTGTTTTCATTCATTCACCTCCTTTACTTATACTATTATATTATATTTTTATACTTTTGGCAATAGTTTTTATACATTTCGCAAAAATTTCGCAAAAAAAGAACATATCACATCTGTAATATGCTCATTTTTATCTTTTCAATACTCAACCGAAAGCAATGTCAAACCTTTTCCGGGTAAGGTTTCGCCCGCCATTTGACGGTTTTTTGTTTCAAAAACCTCTGATATACTTTCAACTTCTCGTTTTCCGAGTCCGATTTCAAGAAGGGTTCCTGCCATTATTCTGACCATATTATAAAGAAATCCGTTTCCCGTAACAGCAATAACCACATCATCTCCAAAGCGTTCAACACCGATGCTGTATATTGTTCTCACCGTTGATTTTTTGAAGTTCTTCACCGATGAAAATCCTTCAAAATCGTGCTCACCCAAAAACATTTTTGCCGCAATTTTCATAGGCTCAACATCAATAAAATCCGTCACGGTGTACATAAACCTGTGCGAAAAAACATCAGGAACAAGGCTGTTGTGAATCCGATAGGTATAAGTTTTTCGTTTCACGTTGAGTCTTGCATGAAAACGCTCATCAGCTTCAGCCAAATCAATGACCGCAATATCGTCGGGCAGATAGCAGTTAAGATAATCCTTTATCTCCGCCTCACTTTTTTGTGTATTGATTTTGAAGCTCGCCACCTGACCCTTGGCATGAACACCTTTATCGGTTCTTCCCGAACCGTGAATCTCCACCCCATGCCCCGTCATTTTTTCAAGGACATCTTCAAGCTTCCCCTGAATGGTATTTGAGGTGTTTCGCTGACGCTGCCAACCATTATATTTTGTTCCGTCATATTGAATTGTCATTCTGTAATTTTTCATATTCATTTTATACTGTAATTCTCAAGATATTCACTCATAACCTTTGAAGCAATGGGTGCCGCCGCACCTCCACCGCTTGTTCCGTCATTTTCAAGCACAACTGCAACTGCAATCTGAGGATTCTCGGCAGGAGCATAGCCCACAAACCATGCGTGGTCTTCGCCGCTGTTTTCCGCAGTTCCCGTTTTGCCTGCAACGGTAACTCCACTGATTTGCGCCCGTGTGCCCGTTCCGTTTCCAACAACATCCACCATCATTTCGCCAAGATAATCGGCACAATCCTTTGTTATGGGTTGTCCCAGTTCCTTGGGCTTTGCCTTGCCAATGGTTTTTCCGTCATATGAGACTTCTTTCACCAGATATGGCTGCATCATTTTTCCGTCGTTGGCAATGGTTGAACAAATCATCGCCATATGAAGGGGAGTTACCTCAACTTCACCCTGACCGATTCCAACATTGGGACAATCCGTATCGAACATTTTTTTATCCTTGTAGCCCACGGTGCTCATTTTCATCTGAATGTCGCCGCCCATTTTTGTATCAAGTCCAAAACGCTTGGCAATATCCCGCATTTTTTCGGGGCCCAGCTCATATGCAACTTCACCAAACACCTGATTACTTGAAACTCTGAATCCGTCTTCAAGACTTATTTCTCCGTACGCCTTTCCTCCGGCATTGGGTATTTTCAGCTCACCCTTTTCAAATCCGCCCGTATCATTGAACACCTTTCCTGCCATACCGTTTTCATAAGCCGCCGCAGCAGTAAGAATCTTGAAGGTTGAACCCGGAGGATAAGTCCAGTTGAAGGCACGTGCATAAAGAAAGTCCTCCTGGCTGTCCATATTTTCGCCAACAGTTTCGGGATCAAAATCAGGCAGACTTACCATGGCAAGAACTTCGCCTGTTTTGGGCGCAAGTGCAACAATCGCCCCCTTTTTACCTTTGAGCCTGTCATAAACATACTGCTGAAAATCCGCATTAATCGTCAGGGTCAGGTCCTTTCCGTGGGCGTTAACATTCTGAAAAATCATATTTCTGTCACCGGCAACCAAATCATCGTTATACATTTTTTCAAGATGATAAGTTCCTTTATACCTCACACAATAGCCAACAACATGGCTGAAAAGTCTGCCATAGGGATAAACCCTTTTTGTTACGTCACCTTCTGACACGGTTTCAGCAACAAGCTCGCCCTTGCGTTCAAATATTTTACCTCGGTTCTGAAAGCTCCTTGTTTCCCATTGCTGGCTTTCAAGTTTTTTATCAAGAACATCATCGGCAACAAAAAGATTGAAATACATCAAATAGGTCAGCATGGCAACAAAAAGAAAGGAAATGGCAATCAGAGTTTTTATTATACGCCTATTCTCATTCATAGTCCTCACCCTTTCTTTCCTCAACAGCCGAAATTGCCTGCATAATCCCAAGTGCCGCAAAGCTGGCAACAACAGACGAACCTCCCGAACTCACAAAAGGAACGGTTATTCCCGTCAGCGGAATCAGGTTGATTACTCCGCCGATTATGATAAACGTCTGGAGAGAAAACATAACACTGATCCCCAGCCCCACAACCTTGTTGAACGCATTTGTTGTATTGATTGTGATTTTGAAGCATCTGTACGAAAGCAAAAAGAACAGCAAAATCACCGCCGCACCGCCAAACACACCCATTTCAACACAAATTGCCGAAAAGATAAAGTCATTCTGAATTTCGGGAATGTTACGCAACGAGCCGTTGCCCAGCCCTGTGCCAAAATATCCACCCGACGCAATTCCGTAAAGCCCCTGAGTTATCTGATAACCGGTGTTTGAAGGGTCAGCCCACGGGTCAAGCCACACATTAACTCTCACTCTGATATGATTCATTGTCAAATATCCCAAAATACCAACAACAATCACCATAATAATATTAAAGCCCAAAAGTCGGCGTTTTGATTCATAAACATACATAAGGAACATATAAATCATAAACATAACAAGAATTGTGCCCCAGTCACGCTGCAAGGCTAAAAAACCGATATAGGCATACGAAACAAGACCTGTTATAAGCGTTGGTGACATCCTCAGAAAGTTCGTTTCCCAACTCTTTGAATAATAACAGGCAAGAAACAAAATATAGATTATCTTTGTAAATTCAGAGGGCTGAAATGACATTCCGCCAATTTCAATCCAGTTTTTTGAACCATTTATTTCCTTGCCCAGAACAAGTGTCATAACAAACAGGCCTGTCCCCACCAAGGCATACAACAGCCATATTTTGTCAAGAAACCTCAATTTATAGTAAAAAACATAAGCAATAAAAAAGACGATACAACCAAGGGCAATCCAGACAATCTGTTTAACCCCGATTTCAAGTTCAATACGGCACAGCATAAGAATACTGATTGTTGTCAGCATGGAAACAATCATAATCAAAAACTTGTCACCCATTCTGCACAAAATCAGAACAGTATAAACCAGAACAAAAAGAGCCATGAAGCCAAGTCCAACATAAAGGACATTAACCTGAAAGTCGTTGGAAATAAAGATCAGCAAAAAACCAAGTATGTTCATAAGAATCACCATATACAGCGGGATTCTGTAATTTACTCTGCTCATCATTCTTCCTCCTCAAACAAGAATTTGAGATCACCAAAAGCAATTTCGCTGCCGTTTTTCAGCTGCTTTATTTTTTTGAGCCGTGAACCATTGAGATATGTACCGTTTTTGCTGTCCAAATCACTGATATACCACTTTCCGTCTTCGCACCAGACCTGGAACTGTTCCGCCGACAGATACATATCATTCACCACAATATCGCATTTTTTTCCTCTGCCAACAACAACACCTTTTCCGCTTATGCGATATGCGGCATTCATTTTCAGCGCAACAGCAGTACGGCTTTTGACGGTACGCAGAATTGCAAAATCATCCTCCTCAACAACAGGAGTTTTCTTTTTGCCGCCATTTTTGGGTTCACGCTCTTTTGTATTCATCTTCTTTATATCAAGATAAACAAGCCCCATAACCGCGAGAATAAACAAATATATTATGGTTGTAAAAACATAGCTCAAAACACTTGAAACCAATTCATAGCCCTGCATAGTCTTCGCCTCACTCTCATTGAATATTTTATCAAAAGCACCAACTTTAGTTGGTGCTTTTGATTTTATTCATTCATTCCTTGTGTAATATAATCAACAAATGCTTTCATATCAACAGTAAGAACCGCCTTGTCAAGGGCCTCCTGACTGATTTCAACCTTTGCATTTTTGCTGAGCAGCATTGCATAATCATCAATAACAAAAGCTCTGTCAATTCTCTTTATAATGTGATAACCGTACGATGCTTCAACAACGCCGCTCACTTCTCCCACCTTGAGCGCAAAAGCCACGTCCTTGAATGCCTTTTCGGTTATTTCATCGCCGCCAAATGTATACTGAACCTGTGAATCAGAAGTATATTCCTTTGCAATTTCAGCAAAATCTCCGCCACCGTTCACCTTGTTCAAAGCCTCATCAGCAAGTTTTTTTGCAGACGCCTTCATTTCGTCCGTAACACCCGCCTGAGGACCTGCAGGATTGAATGGAATGAGAATATGCTGAACAGTTATTCTCTCGGTGTCTGTTGCCCCGTTCAACTGTTCTTTTGTTGCATATTTTTCGGGATTGCTTTCAAAATCCTTGCACACCTTTTCTTCAAGCATTGCAAAAGCACGCTGATTTACAAAAACATCAACACTTGGGCAACCCCCTTCTTTCAGGAAGTTGGCAAATTCTTCGTCGGTCTGTTCGCCCTGCATTTCCTTAACCCAGTTCTGAACCTCCTGCATTTCTTCATCAGACAAAGATATACCACGTCGTTTACCCTCAGCAATCAATGCATACAAAGGAACAAGCTCCGCAACGGCATTGTCCTTAACATATTCAAGATATGTACCGTCATAATTCGGGTCTTTTGCATTCCAGTCAAACTTTTCCACATCAGAAACTGCGCCCGACATCACAAGCGACTGTATATACTGCATTGCCATATTGTTCATTGTGAACTGAAAAATCCCTTCATCAACAGGTTCACCGTTCACCTTCATCAAAACGCCTTCCTTTTCATCTTCAAAGGCTTCAACAACTTCTTTTTTCTGACCGCCCGAAACCACCTCTTCATCTGCAATCAGTTTTTCGGTATTATCAGCAACAACATCCACCTTTTCACCCGCAGCCGTTTTTCCGCCATCCGCCACCGCAGGTTCCGAACCGGTGTTAAACCCAAAATACCACACGCAAAATGCCGCAACAGCAACAACAAGCACAATTGCAACAATTATAACAATCTTGTTTTTTTCTTTTGTTTCCATAAAAATCTCCATTCCGCCGCCATACGTCGGCACAAATAGTAATTAATAGTCTCTTATCCGTATGGCAAGGAATGATAAGAGATTTTTGTGCCCATGTGCGTTTCTGAGCGAATGTGAAGAAAATTTCGCACGGGCAATCAAATCCGCCGGAGGCAATAACGTGAAAGTTTCTTTCTCGTTATTGCCCCTCTGATAATCATATTGTATTTTAAGTATACAACAAAAATCTTCTCCCGTCTATACTTTTTCAATAAATTCTTTTATTACATTCAGATATTCGGCATTTTTAAGCCCCGCCCCAAAGGTATAAACAATCTTTGGCTTCTTTCCGGTTTTGATTACAGCCTTGCCCGATTGCAGGTGCTGACTGTTCACAAATTCCGAAAGATCAGGGGCGTTATCAGGCTCAAACATCAGCATAAGGCTGTTTTTGCCGCCTTTCAGTTCAGTAAACTTCTTTTTTGATGCCATTTTTCTGATGAGTGAAATGGTCATAAGATTGCTCACAACATCAGGAACATCCCCATATCTGTCAATAAGCTCATCATACACATCGCTCATTTCATCTTCCGATTCAATTGCCGCAATCTTCTTGTACGCCACAAGTCTCTGGCTGTGTGCTTTAATATACTTTTCGGGAACAAAGGCACTGACAGGAAAATCAACCGATGTATCAATTTCCTCCTCAACTGCAATACCCCTCATTTCGCTGACGGTTTCCGCAAGAATCTTGCAATACATTTCATAACCGACACTTTCCATATGTCCGCTTTGCTGAGGCCCGATAACATTCCCCGTACCACGGATTTCAAGGTCACGCATTGCAATCTTGAATCCCGAACCAAATTCCGTGAACTCCTTTATTGCTTTGAGTCGCTTCTGTGCATCCTCGTTCAGAACCTTATCACGTCTGTATGTCAGATAGGCATAAGCAAGCCTGTTTGAACGCCCCACTCTGCCCCTCAGCTGATAAAGCTGAGCCAGTCCAAGTCGGTCGGCATCCTCCATAATTATTGTGTTTACGTTTGCAATGTCAAGACCCGTTTCGATGATTGTCGTGCAAACAAGAACATCAATCTCGCCTTCGGACATTGCCATCATAATTTTTTCAAGCTCCGCTTCGGACATTTTTCCGTGTGCCGTTGCAACCCTTGCTTCAGGCACCATTTTTGAAATCTCATTTGCGGTTTTTTCAATTCCCTGAACACGGTTATGGAGATAATACACCTGACCGCCTCTGCCAAGCTCCTTTGAAATGGCTTCACGGATTATGTCCCCGTCATATTCCATAACATAGGTTGCAACAGGGTATCTGTCACTGGGTGGTTCAGCAATGACACTCATATCACGGATTCCCGACATAGACATATGCAAGGTTCTTGGAATGGGCGTTGCCGAAAGAGTCAGAACGTCAATCTCTTTTTTCATTTCCTTGATGCGTTCCTTGTGCCCCACACCAAACCGCTGTTCTTCATCAATGATAAGCAAACCCAGCTTTTTGAATTCAACCGTCTTTTGCAGAATTTTGTGGGTTCCGATTATAATATCAAGCTCACCTGTTTTCAGTTGCTTTATTGTATTTTTTTGCTGAGTGGGTGTGCTGAAACGTGAAAGCTGACCCACGTTCACGGGATAATCCTTCATTCTTTGTCTGAAGTTGTTGTAATGCTGGCTTGCAAGGATTGTGGTTGGAACAAGGTATGCAACCTGATAACCATCCATAACCGCCTTGAATGCCGCACGCATGGCAACCTCGGTTTTTCCGTAGCCCACATCCCCGCAAAGAAGCCTTTCCATAGGTCGTGCCTTTTCCATATCACGCTTCACTTCCGCAATGCATCTCAGCTGGTCATCGGTTTCTTCATAGGGAAATGCCGACTCAAAATCGTGTTGCCACTCGGTGTCTTTGGCAAACTCAATGCCCTTGATTGATTCACGTTGTGCATAAAGCTCAACAAGCTCCTTTGCCATATCCTGACAGGAGGATTTTACCTTTTGTTTTGCTCTGTTCCAGTCCTGTCCGCCAAGATTGTTCAGTTTAACGTGTCCGCCGTCACGTCCGATGTGCTTATAAATCAGATTAAGCTGGTCGGCAGGCACATACAGACTGTCGCCTCCCTTATAGCTTATTTTCAGATAATCCTTCTGAGCCCCTTCAACGGTCAGTCTTTCCATTCCCATATACTGACCGATTCCGTGATTCTGATGCACAACAAAATCGCCCACATTCAAATCCGTGAAGCTGTCGATTTTGTTTTCCTTGTCAATTTTAAACCTCTTGCGTTTTTTCTTTCTGTCCCCGAAAATTTCCTTATCACTTATAACAACCGTTCTGATAAGGGGATATTCAAAGCCTCTGCCTATTCCGCCATGGGTAACAATTATCTTTCCCGATTCGGGCAGTTCATCAAAATCAGTAGACAACGAACAAGAAATATCTTCATCATTCAACTGTCTGTGAAGGTTTTCAGCACGGCGTTCAGAGCCCGCGAGAATTATTATCCGATAACTGTTCTTTTTGTAATAATCAAGGGCATCATAGAAAAATTCCATTTTGCCGTTATAATTATTAAGACTTTTTGCTGTGAAATTCACAAGTTTTTTCGGTTTTATGTCGGGATTCGAGTGTGAAAGTGCAGATACGACAACAAGCCCCATATCACCCATTTTTTTGACAGCTTCAATCCAGTCCGCCTTATACTGCATATTACTTTTGGGAATAATACCACGTTCAAGCATATCCTTGAGAGAATCGTTAAACCGTGATTTTTCACCTTTCACAGCTTCAGACACACCCGACGGGTCGTCAATAAAGGCAATATAATTTTCCGGGAAATAATCAAGAATTGTGGGAATTCCGTCAGAATAAATAAAAGGAATATACTTATCTCTTGAAGGGAACACAATTCCCTCCTCAATCCTTTCGGCATCACGCTTCAAATGCTCAATGAGCTTCAGGGTTTCTTCAGTCTGCTCCTTCTTTCTGCAAACTGCCGTTGCTTCCCTGCGCAGAGCCTCCGCACACCGGATTCTTGTTTCCACATCCGCAACAAGCTCAACCGCAGGGGTTATCCGTGCTTCAACCTCATCCGACACATCCCCGGTTGTCCTCTGTGTTCCCACATGAAACTCACGCACCGAATCAACCATGGTATCAAAAAATTCAATTCTGTATGCCAGTTCGCTCCAATAGGGATAAAAATCAAAAATACCGCCTCGGATACTGAATTGACCGGGGCCTTCAACCATTTCCTCACGCTTATACCCGAAATCGGTCATTACGGCACATAAATCGTCAAGCTCAATTTCATCCCCCACTCTCAGAGTAAGGGCCTTATCATCATAAACACAACGAGGCACCGTTGCACTCACCAAAGCCTCTGCAGTTGTCACAATGCAATAGCTCTCATCACCCCGCCAGAGCTTGTCGATAACCTCAAGCCGCTTTTTCTTTATGTCATTGGCCGAGGCTTCAACATCATAAAAAACAAGGTCTTTTTCGGGAAAGAACAGCACTTTTCCCTCAAAAAAGAAATTTAAATCTTCAAAAATCGCTTTTGCTTTTGTCTGATTTGCCGCAACAACCAGTGCATTTTTGTTCAAGGTTTTGCAAGCACAAAAAATAAGGTGTGCTCTGACGGAATCAGAAACACCCGTAACACTCACAGGGGACTGATTACGTTTCAGTCCCCCTGTTATTTCTTCAAAATCAGCCAAGCTTTCCAATATTTTCAGGAATCCGTTCATAGCCTCACCATATAATTATCCGTTATATTTTGACATCGCTTTTTCGGTGCCGTTTCTGATAATCTCACCAACAGCCTCTGCCGTTTTCACGGCAATGGGAACAAGCACCTCAATCTCCTTTTTGCTGAAATGCCCCAAAACATAATCCGCCAAGTCAAAGTCCGGATTGTCAGGTGCTCCCACACCAATTTTTATTCTTGGAAACACCTCTGACCCTGTCTGATAAATTATGCTTTTTATTCCGTTATGTCCGCCTGCACTTCCCTTTGGTCTGATTCGCATTTTTCCCAAAGGAAGCGAAATGTCGTCATATATAATTATTATTTGTTCATTGTCAACCTTATACCAGTTTTTAAAATCTCTGATACATTCGCCGCTGAGATTCATAAAGGTCTGGGGCTTCACAAGAACAACCTTCTCGCCCTCGATTGTTCCTTCGCCGTAAAGACCGTTGAATTTTGCCTTTTTAATGTCAATTCTATATTTCGCCGCAACAGCATCCAACATATCAAATCCCACGTTGTGACGGCTGTTGACATACTTTCTGCCGGGATTACCCAAGCCTGCTATTATATACATTATTAACCGTTCCTTGTTTTAAAATAAATTTATTGTGATTTCACCTTGGTCCACAGCTCTGCAGAATACTTTTTCACTTCCGGATCCTGATATCTGAAATACTCATCCAGCTCATTATCCATTCTCGGCACATACGCCTCATTTCCTGCATAAACCGTCTCACTTACCTCGGTATAAACCGTTTCAACAGGTGAGGAATATCCAACCATTTCGGTATTCATCGTTGCATTTTCCTCATCAAGCATAAAGTCAATCCAGTCATGAGCAAGAGCCGTGTTTTCGCTGTCCTTCATAATAACCATTCCGTCAATCCACAGATTTGTTCCGATTTCGGGGGCAAAGAACCTCATATTCTCATTTTCAGACATAATATATGCCGCATCACCCGAATAAACAACCGCCATAGCCTTGTAACCCGAAACCATATTGTCAATAACATCATCACCCACATAAACCGGATTAACAAGATTTTTTTGCTCGGTGAGCCATTCGTACGCTTTATCAAGCTCCGATTTTTCTGCGGTGTTCAGAGAATATCCCAGAGCTTTAAGGGCAATCATAAATGAGTCACGCTCCGAATCATACATATAGATATTGTCCTTGTATTTGGGATTTCTGAGAATTTCCCAACCTGTTTCAAGGACATTTTGGTTCACAATGGTGCTGTCGTAAAGTATTCCCACATTGCCCCAGAAATATGGTATTGAATACTGATTTTCAGGGTCAAAGGGCTGGTCAAGAATGGACGGTATCACATTGTCAAAATTGTCAATAAGCGACTTGTCAACAGGCTGCAAGAAACCTTCCTTGGCAAGGCGTTCAATCATATAGTCGGACGGAGTGATAATATCATATCTTTCGCCACTCATCACCTTTGTATACATTGACTCATTTGAATCAAAGGTTTCATAAATAACATTGCAATCATACTGTTCTTCAAAAAGCTCAATAAGCGCTTCATCTATGTACTCACCGGCATTATAAACCTTGAGTGTTTTGTTACCGCCACTGCTGTATATTCCGCCAAACTGAATCAGCGAGAAAACAACCGCTGCACACAAAGCAAACACAAAAACTCTTTTCACAGCAACAGGAATTTTCACGCTCAGTTTTCTGCACCATTGCTGTTTTGCAATTAAAGGTGCAATCTTTACAGCAAAAACAACAACAAAAATTGTCATTATAACAACCGTTGACAAGGCGTTGATTGTGGGATTGATACGCTTTGTTGCATTATACACAATCATAGAAATATTTTCAACACCGTTTCCGCTGACAAAATACGAAATAACAAAGTCATCCATTGACATGGTAAAGGCAAGAAGCATTCCGGCATAGATTCCGGGTTTTATCATGGGCACAATAACCTTGGTCAATGCCTGAAATGGAGTTGCACCCAAATCCATTGCCGCATTTGCAATGTTCACATCAACGCTCCGCACCTTTGGATACACACTTGTGATAACATAAGGCGTACAAAAGCAAATATGCGCCAGAAGCATTGTGAAATAACCTTTTTCCAGCTTCACTGCTGTGAACAGAATCATAAGACCGATTGCCGTCACAATGTCAGGACTCATAATGGGAATGTTGTTTATGTTAAGAACCCATTCCTTGAGAATCTTTCGACTCTTTGAAAGACCGATTGCCGTGATTGTTCCCAAAATTGTGGAAACAACCGTTGCAATTACAGCAACCGAGACCGAAACCCCAACCGCCGCCAGAATTTCGGAATCATTTATCAAAGACTCATACCACCGAAGTGAAAAGCCCGTGAAATTCGCAAAGGATTTTGACGAATTAAACGAAAAAATCATTGTTATAATAATCGGAACATAAAAGAATGCAAAGCAAAGCATCATATATAGTCCGCCTGAGATACGTGAGAGTTTTTTCAACTCAGAACCCCCTTTTCACAAAATTATGAATAAATCAGTTGTCACCCTTATCAATCTTTTTCATCCATTTTATGGAGAACAGCATAATAACTGCCAGAACAAGTGACACAGCACTTCCGAAATTCCAGTCGCCAACCGAAATAAACTGATTTTCAATCAGATTTCCAACCAGCATATAGTCGCCGCCGCCCAGGATTCTTGGAATCATAAAGGTTGATATCGACAAAAGGAAAACCATAATAATTCCGTTAAGAACACCCGGTATGGACAGTTTGAAGGTTATCTTCAAAAATGTCTGAACCGGATTTGCCCCCAGGTCATAGGACGCTTCAACAAGTGACTTGTCCATCTTGCTCAGGGACGTATGTATGGGAATTATCATAAAGGGCAGGAATTCGCAAATCTGTCCCACCATAACCGCAAAATCCGTATACATAAGCCCAAGAGGCTCAAAGATGCTTTTCCATGCATAAATACGGATAATCATATTAATCCACATGGGGATTGTAACCAAAAGAATCAGAAATCCCTGAGTCCGTTCCCGGCATTTTGAAATCAGATATGCCATAACATACCCAAGCACCAGACAAACTCCAACGGTGATAACACCAAGTTCAAGAGATTTCACAAACACACCCACATACAGCGGGTCGGCAAACTTTGCAAAATTATCCAGCGTGAATTGTATGTTAATAAGAGAATTACCGCTATTGGTAATTGAATATAAAAATATCATAAAAATCGGAACAAGGATAATCACGAAAGACCATACAACATATGGCTTAACCAGATTTTTAAAGTATTTCATACCGTTCTCCCTTCAACGTATTTTCAAATTTCATCAAAACGACTTCCACATAACATGAATATCCTCAGGCCCGAAGCTCAGCCCAACAGCCTTGCCAACCTCATGATAATCTGTTGTATGTATCAGGTAATTGCGATACTTTGCTTCAACAAGTATTTCATAATGAACACCCTTGAAAACAATGCTTGAAACCGTACCCTGCAGCTTTGCATTCTGGGGCGCAACAATGTCAATATCCTCAGGACGAAGAACAACATCAATTTCTTCATTACTCTTGAAGCCCTTGTCAACACATTCAAATTCAAAATCATCAAAAAACACAAGACAATCCCGAATCATTTTTCCTTCAATTATGTTTGACTCACCGATAAACTGTGCAACAAAACGGTTCTCAGGTTCGTTATATACATCCGTAGGCGAACCAATTTGCTGAATATAGCCGTCATTCATAACCACAACCGTGTCAGACATCGAAAGTGCTTCTTCCTGATCATGAGTGACATAAATAAAGGTAATGCCCACTTCCTGCTGAATCTTTTTAAGTTCAAACTGCATCTCTTTGCGCAGCTTTGCATCAAGAGCACCAAGAGGCTCATCCAGAAGCAGAACCTTTGGCTTGTTGATGAGAGCACGTGCAATTGCAACACGTTGCTGCTGACCGCCCGAAAGAGATGTCACATCTCTGTTCTCAAATCCCGAAAGACCAACCAGCCTGAGCATTTTTTCAACCTCCTGCTGAACCACAGATTTTTCGGTTTTCTTTATATTGAGGCCAAAGGCAATATTGTCAAAAACATTCAGATGCGGAAAAAGAGCATACTTCTGAAACACTGTGTTTACTTCACGCTTATATGGCGGCAGCTTTGAAATTTCAATTCCGTCAAAGAGCAAATCACCGTCATCAGCTTCATCAAAACCTGCAATAATACGCAAAGTTGTGGTCTTGCCGCAACCCGAAGGTCCCAGAAGTGTCAAAAACTCCTTTTCATAAATATTCAAAGATACGCCCTTCAAAATCTGCTGGTCATCAAAGGTCTTTGTTATATTTTTCAATTCAATCAATGGTTTCATGCTTTTGTTCATTGTCTTCACTCCATTTCAGTTATTTTAAAAAAACGGCGGAGTTGAAATCCAAATCAACTCACAGTTTGCTTTACCGTTATTTTCCAGATAATAATTTTCATTACAACTCACATAAAAAGTATCACCTTTTTTCAAATGATGCCTTTCACCGCCATAAATCAAGTCAACCCCGCCCCGAATCACATATCCAAAATCCTCACCATCATGGGGCGTTATTTCCTGAGATTTTCCATCAGGAAAAATTTCAATTCTTATGGGCTCCATAACATTTTTCTGTGCATTGGGAACAAGATAGTCAATTTTGTACTCCTCCTGCTCGTTTTCGTAATAATCTTCTTCAGAAAACACAATCACTTCCTCGGACTTCTCCGAAAAAAACTCCTGCAAGGATGACCCTAAAACTTCAAGAAGGTCCTCAAGCGTCGAGATTGAGGGTGAACAGTTGTTGTTCTCAAGTTGTGACAAAAAGCCTTTTGAAAGTTCACTCCTGTTTGCCAATTCTTCAAGTGTAAGCTGATGCTTGATACGTAAGCGTTTCAGCTTTTTTCCAATATCCACAAAACTCACCTCGAATTTTAGTATTACAAAACTTTTGATTTATTATTGTAAAACAAATGCTATTATACATAATAATAAAAAAATAATCAAGTACTTTTTCAAAAAAAATCCTTTATTTGACAAAAAAAATTTCTTTCCGCAACCACAGAAAGAAATTTTTATCGACATATTATATATCAAACTTAAAAATGCTTTTCAGTTCATATGTTGTCAAAACAACATCTGCACCGTTCAGGGAATCCACAATCTGAGAAAGACGGCTACCCCCGATAATCGGGAAAACATGAGGATTTTCAAAAGAACACAATGCTCCGCAGATAAGTGATGCCATACTGCATTCATACTTCCGGGCAAGTTTTTTCATAATTTCGCATCTTTCAAGGTTTTCATCACACAGATAGCGTTTTATTGCCTTTTCAGAAAGTGCCTCAACGCCCTGTTCGGCAACCTTGGAGAAAAAGCCCTTGGCCTGGGCAGAATACGCCGCAACGGGCATATTACTATTCTTATAAAATTCAAACTCCTTTTCATCCATCCCCACAAGTCCGCCACGCTCCCCAAGGCAATATGCAGGATTAAATCTTATCTGACTTGCAGAAAATCCAACCAAGCCCTTCTCCTGTGCATATTGGTTTGCTTGAGCAATTCGTTCCGATGTCCAGTTTGAAGCCCCAAATTTCTTTATTTTGCCCTCTTTCAGCAGCTTATTCATACTTTCTATTATCTCACCTGCTTCCGTATTCATATCATCACGATGAAGCCAGTAAAAATCAATTACGTCAAAGTTCAGTGCCTTCAGGCTTTTTTCAAGGTCAGCCCTTATATCAGCCTCGGTCAGTCTCGGTCGGTCATTGGCATCCATATCATAATATGCGCCCTTTGTTGCAACAAACACATCACCCGGTTTGCGGTCAGCAACCCACTTTCCAACTATTTCCTCGGATATGCCGTCAGCATAAAGACGCGCCGTGTCAATGTGTGTTCCGCCCACTTCACGGAACTTATCCATCATCAGGAAAGCCTCCTGCTCGGATATGCCGTCACCAAAATACCCCGTTCCCAGAAGAATCCTCGAACTTTTGAACCCGAATACATCTGAATATCTCATGTTGTTTTCACTCCTTGTCTTTTATACATAACATTATATTTCAAATCTTATATAAAAGCAAGACTGTTTTTGATTTTTCAGATTAATAATTCTCAATCAACAACTTGGACAACACCTGCGCATAAACTCTTGCAAGAAAATCGTTGGGGTGATTAATCCCGTTTGAAGTCATATCAAAAAACCTTTTTCGGGTAAGAATATATTTGTGAACCTCAGTCATGGGAGCAATTGCCACATTGGGTATTTCCTGCTGTATTTCCTCATAAACACCGCCAAATTCTTCAAGATGATTTATCGACCATGTGGATTCCGTATTTGGCAGCGTTGTTGACACAAGAATAAACTCCGAGTCCGGATTTGCCGATAGTGCCGATTCCATTATTTTCTTGATATTAGCCTTATGCTCCTCTGCAGTAAAAGAAAGGTCGTTCATTCCGTATGCGATTATCACAAGGTCGGCTTTTTTTGCACCAACACGTGTATCTGCAACACTTGCCGCCGATCTGCTCGACCAGCCCGGAACAGAAGTATTCATATATTCAATTTCCGCATTTGGATAACTGCGCTTCAGATTTTGCTTCAGAAGCAACGGATATATCTGCATATACGGTTCAAAACTCCGTGCATCCCCGTTCACATTATCCAGCACTATATCACCATAACTGCTGACCTCGCCACCTGCCGATATGCTGTCGCCATACACAAGTATACGAAGTCTTCCACCCTTTTCCAGCTTTTCAATTGTTTTTGAAAGATTCTCACCTGCAAATTGGGGCTTTACGCCACTCCATGTACCATTATGCTTGTATGTCACATAATACTGCATCCTCGAATAATATCCTCCGGCTCTGTAAGGTACATACCTTCCCTCCGGATAAAGCCACCCGATACCGTGAAGCCCTGTATCTTTCATATAAAGTTCATCATAAGAAATGGCTCTCATTCTCCCACCGGGGACAAAACAGATTTTGCCGTTTTCAACAGTATAGTCCCTGCCCTCCTCATAGACGGTTTTCAAGTCACAGGATTTAACCGAAATAATCTCTGTTGGTTCAAACAACAGCGGAACAGAACTGATTTCGGCCGTAACAGAATCAGGCAAAAACATTATGCTTTCATTATAAACAGTATCGCCCTCCCACAAAGGCCGCATATACTCCTCAAAATTATAAAGCATTTCCGATTCCTTAACATATACCTTAACCTCTGCAATAAGCATCCCGTAGCTGTTTTCTTCAAATCTTTCAAAAGAAATATACCGATATTTTCCCAACGTTTCAGGAACATCAAAGCTCTGATATTCAGCCTGCTCTGCTGACTGTTCTGTTTGAGGATATGCTGCTCTTGCAAGTTTTATCTCACCGCCCGAACCGTTGTATGCAACGTCATCGGGAATACTGTTGCCCAGTATAATGTCAAAATTTCCTGCACGTTCTTTCAGTATATCGTCAAAAGCCAAAACCTCTATACGCTCAATTTCATATTCACGGCACAAATCAATATACATATAACCGCGTTTGCCTTGACCAAGGTAAAATCCTCCTCTTGTGTTTCTGTCGCCGTCAACAATATTTTTAGACTGAGTATTATGACCTGCGTTATCAAGTGATTTACCGCCCGTTGGCTTGTGTTGGGCAATTTCAACAAAAGGCATACCCTCGTCACGAACATAAACTCTGACCTCAGCTATAA
The DNA here is from genome assembly GCA_045647905.1 of Clostridia bacterium. GTDB lineage: Bacteria > Bacillota > Clostridia > Monoglobales > Monoglobaceae > SIG440. The sequence goes on along the minus strand of JAZRMZ010000137.1, from coordinate 5,575 downwards.
GCAAGCCAAAAATATTACTTTCAAACTTCTCCAGTGAAACATATCTGTATGTATTTTCACTATCAACATAAAACGAAGAATATTTTGCATCTTCAGCTGATGTTGCTGTGTTTACCGGTACATACGCCACATCAAACCTCTCCGTATCCGAACATTTTTCCCCCTCGGTGACACTGTTACTCAGAACAATCTCAAAGTTCCCTGTTCGTTGGGAATAAAGGTTGTTGTACGCCAGAATGTCTATGCGGTCAATTTTGTATTTATTTCCAAGGTCGATATACATATGCCCCGTTGTTCCCACTTTTGCATAAAAACCACCTGAAGTTTTCGGGTCATTGTCCGTAATCCCCGACGATGTTAATAATTTAAGATTTTCAGACCACTCTCCGCCAAGTCCCGTTCCGTAAACAGGCTTACCCCCGGCGACCTCTGTAACACCAAAGTCTTTGTCAATCGTCATTGTTGCCGAAAGGGGTTTTATTTCCTCACTCCACAGAAAAAAACGGACTTCTTTATCGTTTTTCATATATGCTTCAAAATCAAAATCTGCCAAAATCTTTTTGTCCGCAGCTTTGATATTACGCACATGACCGTTCACAAGGCGATTGTCATTGTCATAAACAGCAGCAAATACATAATATTCTTTGCCATCCTCCAAATCTTCTGCCAAGACCGTGTAACTTCCGCCTCCAACATATACCGCCTCAAATTTCAGACCGCTTTCAGCATAACAAACCGTCTGAATTAAACAGCATAAAAAAAACATTATTAAAAATTTTTTTAATTTCAAAAAAACACACCTACACTTTAATTAATATTGACATGTTAATTTTACCTCAAAACAAATTCGCAGTAAATATAAAAAACAGTACATTCTTGTCAATTTGAATAACAATCCCCCTTTTGTATTCAATTTCAACCAAGCATCCTGTATTTATTCAGCCGATGTAAAAATTTTGTATAAAATTTAAAAACAAATCTTTGTTTGTTTAAAAAAATATACCTTTTATACATTATTTTGTATTTACTTTTTTTATGTTTTGGTTTATAATGAAGATAATCATACCAAAAGAAAGGACGAAAAAGAATGAATGTATTAGCAATCGGATGTCATCCCGATGACATAGAAATCAACTGCGCCGGAACATTGGCAAAATGCGTAAAGCGTGGCGACAACGTAACGGTTTGTCATGTATGCAACGGCAACATGGGTCATGTTGTTATTCAGCCTGACGAACTTCGTGAAATTCGTATAAATGAAGCAAAAAAAGCAGGTTCCTTAGCCGGAATCAAGGTTGTTACCTGCGACATCGGTGACCTTGTTGTATACCACCAGAACAAGGAACACCGTGACAAGGTTGTTGACATCATCCGTGAAGCACAGCCTGATTTTATTATCACCCATGCTCCCAACGACTATATGCCCGACCATGTTGCAGTGAGCAATCTTGTTTTTGATGCGGCATTTGCCGCAAGCTGTCCTCATTACGAAACAGGGGTTTCAATGCCCTCACTGGTTACTCCCATCTTCTATATGGATAACCTTGGCGGAAATGAATTTCTCCCCACCGAATATGTGGACATCACAGACGAAATTGACCTGAAGCTTGAAATGCTTGAATGTCATGAAAGTCAGCTCAAATGGATGAGAGAGCATGACAATATTGATTTTGCCGACATGGTAAAAACAATTTCAAAATACCGTGGTTATCAGTGCGGCGCACAGTACGCAGAAGCATTTGCGCAGTGCATGGTATATCCCAAGCCCACAACACGGAGGATGCTGCCATAATGAAAAAAGTAGCTTGCGTTGGAATTCTGGTTGCAGACGTAATTGTTGAACCTGTAACCTCTTACCCCGAAAAGGGTCTTCTTCTTCCTGTTAACTCAATCACTTTGCACAACGGCGGAAATGCCATGACCGCATCAATCAACCTGAAAAAACTTGGTGTTGAAACAACAATGATAGGTAAAGTGGGTGGCGACGTCTTTGGAAGTTTTCTCCGTGACAAGTTGGCTCAGGCAGGGGTCAATACAGCAGGACTCAAAACAGACGAAACCGTTCAGACATCAGCATCAGTTCTGATGCTTGACAAAACAGGTGAACGCTCCTTCTTCCACTGCGTTGGCACAAACGCAGTATTCTCAGAGAAAGATATCGACTATTCACTTGTTGAAGACTGTGACCTTGTGTTTGTGACGGGTTCATTCCTCATGAACACCTTTGACGGCGTTGAAACAATGGAATTTTTGAAAAAATGTAAGGAAATGGGCAAGACAACCTTCCTTGACGTTTGCTGGGATGCAAGCGGAAAATGGGGCGAGCTTCTTAATATGTCAATGCCATACATAGACTATCTTATGCCCAGTATTGATGAAGCAGTCTGCATTGCAAAGAAAGACGATGTTGAAGAAATCGCCGATGAATTTTTCAAAAACGGTGCAAAGAATGTTATCATCAAAATGGGAAGCAAAGGTTCTTTCCTGAGACGAAGCACCGAGGAATCAGGTCAGATTTTCCCCATTTGCAAGGGTGTTACTGCAGTTGACACAACAGGTGCAGGCGACAGCTTCTGTTCGGGCTTCCTTGCAGCATTTGCAAGGGATTGCTCCCTTGAAGACTGTATGCGCTTTGCCAACGGAACAGGCGCACATTGCGTTATGGAAAAGGGTGCAACAACAGGCATCAAATCTTACGACGAAATTTTAGAATTTGTAAATAAACAATAATTTTTTAGGAGGACAAAACAATGGATTTTTTAAGCACAGTTAAAGGCAGCGAATGCGAAAGCTTCTTCCCCAAGGGCTGGGATTTGAAGAAGATTGACGAATGCTGTGAAAAAGGCGTAACACGCGAAGCATTCTGGAACGATGGCTTCACTCCCATCGAATGTGAAAACATCAACGATTTTGATACATATATGGGTCACGAAATCGCAATGCAGATTAAACTTGCAGGCGAAAGAGGCGAAAAGCTCGCAATGATTCTTCCCGTTGGTCCTATGGGTATGTATAAGTGGGCAGCATACTTCCTCACATCATGGAAGGTTGACTGCAAGCACGTATACACCTTCAATATGGACGAATGGGCAGATGCTGAGGGCAACACTCTTGATGCAAGCAACCCCGCATCATTTGAATACAGCATGAAGCAGGCTTTCTTCAACAAGCTGGGCGATTTGACAATCCCCGAAAATCAGAGAAACTTTGCAACAAAAGAAAATCTTCCCACCTATGAGGGCAAGATTGCCGCTCTCAAGGCTGAAGGTGCAAAGCTTGTTCTTGTTTACGGTATTGGCCGTGCCTGCCACATTGCATTCTGGGAACCCACATTTGCAGAAGATTATGCAACAGAAGCTGAATGGAAGGCAGCAACTCACCGCATTGCGGCAAAGCTCACACCCATGACAATCGAACAGAACGCAATCACAAGCTTCAAGAGCCGCACAACACTTGTACCTTGCCGTGCAAACACAGTTGGCCCCGGTCTCTTCCTTCAGGCTGATTACGCAATCGGCGGTTGTGACGGTGCTCTCGGTCGTGGCATGGGCTGGCAGGGAATGAGCTTCCTGACAACTCTCCACTATGGCCCCGACACAAGCATCACATCTTCATACATTCCCACACTCCCCGGCAAGCTGTTCTATCTCAAAGAACTTGCAGGTCCGCTGGTTGCTGAATGTAATTAATTTGATTTTTATGAGGGGTCAGCCGACCCCTCGTTTTTTTCATTTGTTGAAGATTTACACAAGGATTCTGAGTGTAATGAAGAATCTTTTCTTCACAAAGATTTGCTGAAGAACCTCATTTTTAAAAAACAAAGGAAGAAACCTCAAATGACAAACTCAAACCTCTGCACCCTGTGCCCACGCAATTGCAACATCAACCGCAATCTGCAAACAGGCTTTTGCGGTGCGCCCAACAACCCAAAACTTGCACGGGCTTCCCTCCACTTTTGGGAGGAACCATGCATCAGCGGCACAAAGGGTTCGGGAACAGTCTTTTTCAGCGGTTGCAGTCTTGCCTGCTGTTACTGTCAGAATCACGCAATAAGCACCAAAGGCTTTGGCAAAGAAGTTTCAATTGAACGGCTTGGTGAAATATTCCTTGAATTACAGAACAAGGGCGCACATAACATCAATCTCGTGACACCAACACCCTATCTTCCGCAAATTGCCAATGCAATTGACCTTGTTGGCAATAAAATAAAAATACCCTTCATTGCAAACACGGGCGGATACGAAAAACCCGAAACCATAGCCCATTTCAAGGACTATATCGACATTTTTCTTACGGACATCAAATATAAATCCGCCGACATCTCTATGCGTTACAGCAAGGCAGCAGATTACTTTGATTTTGCAATATCTTCCCTTGAACAAATGCTTGAAAATGTTGGTGAACCGATTTTTGACCAAAATGGAATCCTTCAGTCGGGCGTAATTGTTCGGCATCTTGTTCTTCCCAATTGCAGAAAGGACTCAATTGAAATTCTTTCCGAGCTGAAAGAACGCTTTGGAACAAATAAGTTTATCCTGAGCCTGATGAGCCAATTCACCCCCAATGAAGGTCTTGGTGAATATCCTGAAATCAATCGCCGCATAACAACCTTTGAATATGAGTCAGTTGTTAACCACGCCCTTCAATTAGGATACACAAATGCATATATGCAGGAAAAAACCAGTGCAAAATCGGAATATACGCCGCCCTTTGACCTGACAGGACTGTAATTCTTATCATAAAGATTCTTCGCTACGCTCAGAATGACTATTTCCTCCAAGAAGGAGCCACAGTCAGCCTGAACACAGTGAAGAATCTTTAAATTTTTTATAAAAATATAGACAAAACCATTGTTTTGTGATATAATATCATCACCACAAACAATTACAATTTATATTCAAAATATATCCTGGAATAGTAATAATAACGTTGGGGTATGCTTTTCTTGTAAAAAGCGTACCCTTCGGCGATTTATATTTCCGACGTGTTTGTTACTATACAAAAAGGGTATGAATTTAATTGTTTGTGGTGAACAAAAGCTGAAGCGGCACGTTTTTTGGGTGTGTTGTTTCGGCAACACACTTTTTTTACATAGAAAGGATGACCACAAACAATGATAAGCTATAAAAAACTCTATCACAAACTTTTTAATGACATAACCGACGCAATTGAAATCATCGAAAGCACAAGCGACATTCTCAGCCAAACCCACTTCAAAGCCCTTGACAAACTGAAGCAAGCGCAGATTGAAGCCGAGGATATGTATCTTGATATGTGCGAAAAAGCATATCCCAACGGTGAAGACCTTGAAAAATAAAAAGGCGCCTTTGGCGCTCGCCTGCGGCGGGCAGAAAAGGGTACAGCTTTTTTCGTCCATGTGCGTTTCCGCCATCGGCGGAAAATTTCGCACGGACAATTTAATTTTGTTTTTTATATAATAGGAAATTCGCAATTCCTATTATATAAAATACGGGCATATTCCCCGAAAGCTCGGAGAATATGCCCTTTTGTTATGCAACCTGAAGATTCTTCGGCGTTGGCTCGGAATGACCACTCCCTCAGTCACCTTGTGACA
>JAZRMZ010000136.1:0-4614 GCA_045647905.1 Clostridia bacterium | reverse complement strand
TGAGTTGGAAAACCAAATGCATGAGGATGTTGATGAGTTAGTGAATTTGAAACAGGAAGTGGTGGGAGCAATCAATGCAATACCACATCCGGAACAAAGACTGGTTCTGGAACTGCGGTATTTGTCTTTCAAAACCTGGGACGAGATTGCTGAGGAAATGGGTTATGGCGTAGACAATGTATTTAAACTTCACAAGAAAGCTTTAAATTCTCTTGTTGTTCCTGAAAGTTTACAGTAAAGTCTATTGTATTACAGTAGGGACATATGATATAGTTATACTGGGAAGAATGAAAAGACTTCCTTCACTCCTAAAATGTTTGAGAGGTAAAAGGCGATGCCGATGAAACCACAAAACCCTTGTCGGCATCCGGGATGCCCCAACCTAACGGACGGAAGGTACTGCACAGTACACGCACCCGACCACAAGCGAGCTACCGCACACGAGCGTGGCTACACAAGCAAGTGGCAACGGCTGTCAAAGCTGTACATAAAGACCAACCCCTTGTGCGTGGAGTGTAAACGCCGGGGCAGACTTACACCGGCAACGGTGGTTGACCACATCGTACCGCACCGTGGTAATGAACAGCTGATGTGGAGCGAGAGCAACTGGCAATCAATGTGTAAGCCTTGCCATGATAAGAAGACCGGAACACAAGATAAATTACCGACATACAAATATGATTTCTGACCCCACCCCAGGGGCCATCTTATCTCTAAAATCGGGCGGTGAAAAGACCGCCGCCCCCCTTTTTACGAATTTTCGCAAAAATAGCAAAGGGGGGTCCCCTACGAATATATGAAAACCTTGCAGGATAATACTTGCAGGGTTTTTGTTTTGCCAAAAAGTATAAAACGAAAACATATAAAAAAGCACTTGAAACCCAGTAGTAATGCGGTGTTGCGCAGATTTACATTGAAAAGAACACGACGGCAGAATCTCATGTTTTTTAGTGCTTTTTTATATGTTTTTTGATGTTTTTTAGGTGTTTTAATAAAACAATTTCGCAAAAGGTGGTGAAAACGTGACAGAGTATCAGAAAACCAAAATCCCGGAAATGCGGTTGCAAGGAATGGGATATAAGGCGATAGGAAATGTCCTTGGACTTTCAAGAGACGTTGTTCGTTGCTTCTGCAGAAAGTATGGACTTGAAGGAAATGCAGAGGTGGTTCGAGACAATATAGAAGTCCGTGTGGAAAACGGTGTGCTGTGTGCACATTGCTCGTTGCCGTTGAAAATACAGACAACAGGACGGAAGCGAAGGTTCTGCTCGGAAGAATGCAGAAGGAGCTGGTGGAAAAACAATGCGGATAAAGCGGCTCGAAAGGACACTGCATTGTATAAAGCGGTGTGTGCATTTTGCAAAAAGGAGTTTGAAAGCTATGGAAACAGCACTCGAAAGTACTGCTGTCACGAATGCTACATAAAAGACAGATTTGGAGGAAGAGATAATGGAATTCAAAAAACTGAAAATTGATACTTTAATCCCGGCAAGCTATAACCCAAGAAAGAAGCTAAAGCCGGGTGACCCGGAGTTTGAGAAAATCAAAAACTCCATAATCGAGTTCGGATACGTGGACCCGATTATTGTGAATTCGGACATGACCATCATCGGCGGACATCAAAGATGGTCGGTGCTGAAAACACTGGGATACACCGAAGTGGATTGTGTGGTTGTTGAGGTTGACAAAACCAAGGAAAAGGCTTTGAACATTGCACTCAACAAAGTAACAGGTGAATGGAACAAGGAACTCTTGGCTGACCTGATTAAGGATTTGCAGAGCCTTGATTACGATGTTTCGTTTACAGGCTTTGACCCGCCGGAGATTGATGAGCTGTTCAATGATGTACACTCGAAGGAAACGAAAGAAGACAAGTTTGATATCGATGAAGCTATGAAAGGTGAAGCTTTCGTTGAGGAAGGTGATGTATGGCTTCTTGGCAGACATCGTCTTATGTGTGGGAGTTCAACAAAAGCCGAAGATGTAAAAATTCTGATGGACGGAAAAACTGCAAACCTTTGTATAACGGACCCTCCGTACAATTGCTCATATGAAGGTGGCACAGGTATGAGGATTATGAATGACAGTTGGAAGGATAAAAGGGAATTTTATAAGTTTCTTCTTGATGCCTTTACAAATGCATACAATTGTTTAGCTGATGGTGCAGCAATTTATATTTTCCACTCCGATGCCGAGAAGGTCAACTTTTTTAATGCAACTGTTGATGCAGGCTTTCATTATTCAACAACGTGCATTTGGGTTAAGAATGCGTTGGTTATTGGACGTATGGATTTTCAGATGCGGCACGAACCGATTATCTATGCTTTTAAGGATACTGCAAGGCATAAGTTTTATGGTGATCGTAAGCAGACCACGGTTTGGGAATTCGATAAACCGGTGAAGTCCAAACTACATCCAACAACAAAGCCTCTTGCATTAATGGGTTATCCAATGTTACTTTCTTCGCAAGAAAACGGAATTATTCTCGATTTGTTCGGAGGTAGCGGTTCAACACTTATGGCTGCGGAACAGACAAATCGTATCGGTTATCTTATGGAGCTTGACCCTATGTACGCATCTGTAATTGTAAAAAGATATGTGGCATACATAGGTGGTACTGACGGAATCAAGGTTATACGAAATAGTAAGATATACGAATGCTCGGAGGTATATACACCATCTGATGAAGATTTGAAATTCAAAGATGCTTCAGTTGCTGATGTTCAGAAGGGTAAAAAGAAAAATGGGTAATATCCAATACATAATTAACGATGATAACAGCATAGCATACGGTACACTTCCCAATGGAACGGTATTTATTATTGATGCAGATATGGTGGAGTGTGTAAAATCGGTTAAGTTTTATCTTGGAGCAAGGCAGGAAGGTTGCGGTCAAAAGTATATTATTGATTCAAAAGGGCGCTATTTACATGATTATTTGTTTGAACATAAAGATGGTTATGAGATAGACCACATCAACCTAAATACATTTGATAACCGCAGGTGCAATATACGATATTGTACGCATCAACAAAATCAAATAAATCAACCTTTGCAAAAGAATAATACCTCTGGAGTAAGTGGTGTGAGTTATTATTCGCCGAGAAGAAAATTTCGTGCTCGGATTAAAATTGGACAAAGAGATATTCATCTTGGTTATTATTCCACTTTCTTGGAGGCGGTTCAAGCAAGGAATGTTGGAATGGAATGTATGTTTGGCGAATACGGCAGATACAATGATGTGCCTGAAGCGCCAGATTGGATTAAAGAGAGTGTTATATCAAAGTGTGAACGCTTTGCAGACTTATCCGTTTGCAAAGCTTTTTTGTTGAAAAGAGGTATTAAACAAAAATGAATAAACTTACTCTTGGCAGTCTGTTTGACGGCTCCGGCGGGTTTCCGCTTGGGGCCGTTTTAAATGGCATAACCCCGGTGTGGGCATCAGAGATTGAACCGTTTCCCATAAGGGTAACAACAAAGCGGTTTCCTGAGATGAAACATCTGGGAGATATATCAAAAATAAACGGCGGTGAGATTGAGCCTGTGGATATAATCACATTCGGCTCACCCTGTACCGACCTTTCCGTTGCCGGGAAGAGAGCCGGACTTGACGGAAAACAGTCATGCCTTTTTCATGAGGCAATACGAGTTATAAGAGAAATGAGGTGTAAAACAAATGGACAGTATCCACGATACATCGTGTGGGAAAATGTGCCGGGTGCATTCAGCTCTTGCAAAGGAGAAGACTTTAGATGCGTCCTTGAGGAAATTACTCAAACAGCAGACAAAGCCTACGCAGTGCCTATGCCTGAAAAAGGAAAGTGGCTGCGCTCCGGACAAATCATGGGTGACAGCTTTTCTGTCGCTTGGCGCACCTTCGATGCACAATTCTGGGGAGTCCCCCAACGTCGCAGAAGAATCTACCTTGTCGCAGATTTTAGTGGTTTCACCGCACCCCAAGTATTATTTGAGTCAGAAGGCTTGTTTGGGGATACTCCGCAGAGCAGAAAACCGTGGCAAAGAACTGCCGCAAATGCTGAAGCTTGCGTTGATGCGTCAATCGGGTTTGAACCCGGAGCAATGTCACGGATTGGCGGACACACCGATTCAGAACTGAGCGGAACAATCCGTGCCCACATGGGAGATAATCAGGCTTGCGTAGCAATAGAGAATCATCCCAACGACAGCCGTGTAAAAATTGATGAAAGCGGAACTATACAAACTATAACGGGCAGAGCCGGGACCGGCGGAGGCAATGTTCCCATGGTTATGAATGAAAGACAGTATGCCCTTACAGTCGGTAAAGAAGTTGCAAATACTCTCACCGGAACAGACTACAAAGGTACGCAGTGTGTTTTTGAAGCATCTCCGAAGACTATGAAAGTCAGGTGTGGTGGTGGAGCTGGAGGTAAGGGCATTTTAATACAAGAAGATAAAAGTGCCACACTTTCATGTAATAACGACCAGACATTGTTTGAACCTACGGTGTACGGCATCTGTTCAGACGGCAGTAATGCAATGAAGTCGGAAAACCCGAACAGCGGTATTTATGAAGCAGATACAGCAAGAACCATTGATGCGAATGGCGGCAACCCCGGTTGCCATCAAGGCGGT
>JAZRMZ010000135.1:0-13937 GCA_045647905.1 Clostridia bacterium | reverse complement strand
GTATAAAAATAAGAAATAAATATTTTTATTTTAATTCGAGTAAGTCTGTCACTAAAACAACTTGCATCTAAACCTTATATCTCACAATCACTAAAAAACATTGGCATCTGGATTATATGGTCTTTATAAGAGTGTCGAATTATGTCGAAAAAGAAAAAGCCTTCCCCTTGAGGGGAAGGTCAAGTGCAACAGGATTTCTTGATTTCATAAGCTATATGGCTGCTGCTGCATCAAGTGCAATTTTTGCAAATGCTGTTTCTCTTATTGGCTGGGGGAACTTAATTCTCGTATGGCTTGGGTTGATGATAGTGGGCATTATTGTTGCCCTGCCTTATGATAAAATTACAAAAACGAGGCAAATTTTACAATAACGGACTAATTTTGAACTTCAGTTCAAAATGTAGCTGAAACATTTGGTATCTAAAATGTAAAGTATTTATAAAATAATAAGATGTAAATATATATGAAAGGTTTATGTTATGAGCGCATATAAGATTAAATTTGAAGCGGCACTTAAACGGATTCAAAAACCTGCACGTTATGTGGGAAACGAATTCAACAGTGTTCATAAGGAAAATTTTGAGGAGCTGATTAAGTTTGCTTTTTGTTTTCCTGACGTATATGAAGTTGGAATGTCACATCTTGGGATGAAGATTCTTTATCACATGATGAATGACCGTGAGGATACGGTTTGTGAACGTGTTTTTGCTCCGTGGGTTGATATGGAAGCCGAGATGCGTAAGGATGAAATTCCTCTGCTTTCGATGGAGAGCTATGTTCCCGTGAAGGATTTTGACATTGTGGGGTTCACTCTCCAGTATGAAATGAGTTATTCCAATGTGGTTAATATGCTTGATTTGGCAGGGATTCCTTTGAGAACGGCAGAACGCAAAGATAATGACCCATTCGTTTGTGCAGGAGGCCCCTGTGCGTATAACGGCGAGCCCTTGGCGGATATTGTTGATTTCTTTATCCTTGGTGAGGGCGAGGAAGTGAACAATGAAATTCTTGATGTATATAAGGATTGGAAAGCATCGGGAGAAGGCAGAGACGGGTACCTTGAACGTATTGCCAAAATTGAGGGGGTTTATGTTCCGTCCTTTTATGATGTGGAGTATAATGATGACAATACGGTGAAGTGGGTTAAGCCAAACCGTGAATGTGCTCCCGAAAAAATAAAGAAGCGTATTGTGAAAGAGCTTGACAACAGCTATATTCTTGACAAGATGATTGTGCCTTTTATGGATATAGTTCACGACAGAATCACCCTTGAGGTATTCAGAGGTTGTATCCGGGGCTGTCGTTTTTGTCAGGCAGGGTATCTTTATCGTCCCGTGCGTGAACATTCGGTTGACAAGCTGGTTGAAACGGCGCAGAAGCTAATTGACAATACGGGCTATGAGGAAATGTCCCTTTCGTCTCTGAGCACAAGTGATTTCACCTGTCTTCAAGAGTTGATTGACAGACTTTTGCCCATTACTGTGGACAAGCGAATTAATCTTTCGCTTCCGTCACTTCGTGTTGACAATTTTTCAATGGAGCTTATGGAAAAGGTTCAGGCGGTTAAAAAGAGCGGACTTACCTTTGCTCCTGAAGCCGGAACTCAGAGGCTTCGTGATGTAATCAACAAAAATGTTCTTGAGGAGGACTTGCTGAGGACGGCAGGAATTGCTTTTGACGGTGGTTACAACAGAATAAAGCTGTATTTTATGATTGGACTTCCCACAGAAACCATGGAGGATGTTGAGGGCATAGCTGAACTTGCCGAAAAGGTTATTGGAGTGTTTTATCAGATACCAAAGGAAATCCGCAAGGGTCGCAGCGTGACGGTTACGGTTAGTACATCAAGTTTTGTTCCCAAGCCCTTTACGCCCTTTCAATGGGAGCCTCAGAACAGAATGGAGACCCTTGTTGAAAAGCAGAATTTCCTGAAAGAACGAATCAAAACCCGAAACATTTCATATAACTGGCACAGAAGCCATGTGAGCTTTCTGGAGGCGGTTTTTGCCAAGGGGGACAGACGGCTTTCGGAGGTTCTCATTGCGGCACACAAAAAGGGTTGTCGTTTTGATGGCTGGGACGAGCATTTCAGTTATGAAAAGTGGCTGGAGGCATTTGATGAGTGCGGTGTTGACCCTGAGTTTTATGCATACAGAAAGATTGACCACAAAGAAGTTCTTCCCTGGGATCATATTGATATTGGCGTCAGCAAGGCGTTTTTGATGAAGGAGCATGACAAGGCGTATACGGAGCAGACAACGCCTTCGTGCCGTGAGGGCTGTGCAGGATGCGGAGCGGCATCCTTCGGAGGAGGTGTTTGTTTTGAGTAAGTGGAGACTGAAGTTTTCAAAAAAGGGAATGGGGAAGTATATTTCGCACCTTGACCTTCTAAGAACCTTTACCCGTGCAATTCATCGTGCTGATTTGCCTGTCAGATACAGTCAGGGCTTCAATCCACATCAGCTGATTACATTTTCGCTTCCCCTTGCTTTGGGGGTCACAAGTGAAACGGAGTTTGTTGATATTGATTTTGAAGATTCAATATCGCCGAAGGAAATTGGTGAGGCTTTGAACAAAACCCTGCCTCCCGATATAAAGATTAAGAGAATTTCAAGACCTGAGGTTTCAGCCAACGATATTGTTTCGGCAAGGTATCTCATTGACTTGACGGTTCCCGAAGAAATTGAAAGAAACACTGTGGAGAGATTTTTTGCACAGGAAAACATACCTGCCCTGAAAAAAACAAAAAAAGGTGAGAAGGAAGTGAATCTTCGTGATTTCATCATTGAGTGTGAGGTTGCGGAGGCTGACGGGAAGAATATAAAGCTCAATGCGGTGCTTTCGGCAGGGGGCTCTGCCAATATCAAGCCTGATTTGGTGCTTTCCAAGTTAGCTGAATATCTTGGTGTTTCGGAATATTCGGAGATGAATATTCACAGGACAGAAATTTTTTTCAATTCCGGCAAAGAAATTAAAAATTTTTATTGACAAGTATGAATATTTGTGCTACAATATTGCAGTAACCGCGCAAGAAGGGTTTTTTTGAAGTGCAGTTTTCTGCCACCTGAATTTGGCGAGTCTTGGGTAATAGGAGGGATTACGAATTATGTACGCAATTATCGAAACAGGCGGCAAGCAGTACAAGGTTACAGAAGGTGATGTAATCTTCGTTGAAAAGCTTGAAGTTGAAGAAGGCGCTGCAGTTAAAATCGAAAAGGTTTTGGTTGTTGGTAACGGCGCTGAGATATCGGTTGGTGCTCCTTATGTTGCAGGTGCAACTGTTGAAGCAAAGGCTGTGAAGAACGGTAAGGAAAAGAAGATTATCGTTTACAAGTATAAGCCCAAAAAAGGCTATCATAAAAAGCAGGGTCACAGACAGCCTTACACAAAGCTTGAAATCACAAAGATTAATGGCTAATTAATTTTTTCTATATCGAATTTTAAGAGAGGTGAACATAATGGCTCATAAGAAGGGTGTCGGCAGTACTAAAAACGGCAGAGATTCTGAGGCTAAACGACTTGGTACCAAGAAAGGTGACGGTCAGCACGTTCTTGCAGGAAATATCCTGGTTAGACAGCGTGGAACAAAGATCTATCCCGGAATCAACGTAGGCAAGGGTAGCGATGATACATTGTTTGCATTGGTAAACGGTCAGGTTAGATTTGAACGCAAGGGTAAGGACAAGAAGCAGGTTTCTGTTTACGAAATCGCTCAGTAATTGCCAAAAATTAAACAATAGGGCGGTTAATCGTAGGGTTAGCCGCCTTAAAATTTTTAGTTTATAAAAAAGGTTCTATAACAAATGTTGGGGTTGGTAATTTTATTGCAAGACCCTTCGACTACGCTCAGGCTGATGTGCTATTTTACCCAACGAACGCTGTTGTTATTCTGAGCCGACGGCGAAGAATTTTCGTTATACCCCGGCATTTGCAATAAAATCAAAAATTTTAGATTTCTTTGACAAATGTTTGTTACAAGCCCTTTGAAAACAGATGACTTTCCGAAAGGAGAAAAGAATATGTTTATTGATACATCCAGAATTTTTATACAAGCCGGCAAAGGCGGCGACGGTGCAGTTACCTTTCATCGTGAAAAGTACGTTGCGGCAGGTGGCCCCGATGGAGGCGACGGCGGTAACGGCGGAAATATTGTTGCTGTTGCCTGCAAGGATATAAGCACGCTTCTTGATTTCAGATACAAAAAGAAGTATGCGGCAGAAGCCGGCGGAAACGGCCGCGGCGGAAGATGCAGCGGAAAAAACGGCGAAGATTTGTTCATCAAGGTTCCCTGCGGAACCCTTATTCGTGATACGGAAAGCGGAAAAGTTATCTGCGACCTGAAAGAAGATGGCGAATCCTTTATTATTGCCAAGGGTGGCAGTGGCGGCTGGGGAAATTCACATTTTGCCACTTCAACCAGACAGACTCCGAAATTTGCAAAGTCGGGACTTCCGGGTGATGAACGTGAAGTTACCCTTGAACTGAAGCTGATTGCGGATGTTGGGCTTCTTGGCTTCCCCAATGTGGGAAAGTCAACCTTTTTGTCAATCATAAGTGAGGCAAGACCCAAGATTGCAAATTATCATTTCACCACGTTGATTCCCAACCTTGGAGTTGTGCGTGTGGGTGAGGGCAACAGTTTTGTTGTTGCTGATATTCCCGGTATTATTGAAGGTGCTCATGAGGGCGTGGGGCTTGGTCATGCATTTTTGCGTCATGTTGAGAGAACCCGAATACTTTTGCATCTTGTTGACGTTTCGGGATGTGAGGGACGTGACCCCATTGAAGATGTTCGTATCATAAACGAAGAGTTGGTGAAATACAGCGAAAAGCTGGCGGACAAGCCTCAGGTTATTGTTGCAAACAAAATGGATATTCCCACATTTGATGAGAATTTTGAAAAATTCAAGGCTCAGATGGAGGATGAGGGATATACTGTTTTTGCAATATCAGCGGCAACCCGAAAAGGAATTGATGATGTTATCAATTACACAAGCCGTATGCTTGCGGAGCTTCCTGATGATGAGGATGAAGATTATGATTATCTTGACCTTGATGAAGAACGCAAAAATGATAGTATTGAGGTTTTTGTTGAGGACGGCGTTTATTTTGTTGAGGGCATGTATGTCCGCAAAATTGTCGGCTCAACCAACTTTGATGATTATGAATCTCTCCAGTATTTCCAGCGTGTTCTGAGAAAGAGCGGAATTATTGATATGCTTGAAGAGAAGGGCATTCAGGAGGGTGACACCGTTCATATGTACGGTGTTGAATTTGATTATGTGAAATAGTAGCCTGACCGTTTTTTTGTATATGAAAAATATAAAGGTGGCATTGTTATGACAGAATCATTGGAACATATTAATATAGAACGTGATGTGAATATTCATCTTGAAGACAGAAAACGAAGCAGACATTTTTTCTGGTTTTTGTGGATTATGTATGCGGTTGTGTGTATGACAAAAAACTGTTATGGCGGTGCGTTGGTGAGTATAGTTGCCGAAGGCGTTCTGACAAAATCACAGACGGGACTTATCACGGCAATGTTTTATGTTGCCTATACCCCTCTTCAGATTGTTGGCGGAATGATGGTTGACAGATACAGCCCTGAAAAGCTGATAAAATACGGACTTGTGGGTGCAGCCATTGCAAACGGAGTGATATTTTTTAATCAGAATTATTACGTGATGCTCATTGCATGGACGTGCAATGCTTGTGTTCAGTTTGGGATATGGCCCGCAATCTTCAAGATTGTTTCGGCACAGCTTGTCAGAAGTGACAGAAAGACAATGGCTTTTTATGTGTCCTTTTCGGGAACTGCGGGAACGTTCCTTTCGTATCTTGTGGCGGCGGTTGTTTCAAGGTGGCAGTTGAATTTTGCGGTGTCGGCGGTGATGCTGGCGGCATTTGCGGTTGCAATGCACATTTATGACCGTCATCTGAACCCTTATATGAAATGGGATAAGGTTGAAAAGCCTGAAAACAAAGAGGTGGCACATTTCCCCAATATTTCCACGAAAAATGTCATTCTTGCAAGCGGATTTGGCTTTATATTGTTTTATGTTGTACTTTCGTTTGTTGTTATAAGAAGCCGCGAAACCATGGCGCCTGTAATTTTTAATGATTACTATAACTTATCGCCGTCAACATCAAATCTTCTTAATTTGTTTATGATTGCTTCGGGAATCTTTGGAACAATTGCCGCAAAAAGATTCGTTTCAAAAATCAGAAACGAAGCGGTGGGAGTTATCGGAGTTCTTGCCGTGATGATTCCTTTTTTGATTATTTGTTGCTTGGCGGGAAAGCTGTCCATATACACAATTGTGATTTCAATGTGCGTTATTTCGGCACTTCAATCGGTGACTATCCTTATAAATTATACATACAATCTGAATTTTTCAAGATATAACAAAAGTGGCACAATTGCGGGACTTACCAATGGGGCGCAGGCTTTTGCATACATAATTGCCGCATATGCTGTTCCGCTTATTCAGGAAAATACAAGCTGGACTTTCCTTATTGCTTTGTGGCCTGTCATGATTGTGGTGGCAATAATTTCAATGCTTTTTGCCGTTGGAAAGGTCAGAAGCTTTTCAAAAGGTATGGATTGATGTATATTTTCAAAAAAAGATGTGATTTATATTGAAAAAAGTATAAAACTGTTGTATAATAATATAAATTATATGTTTCAGAAATAAAAATGAGGAGTGAAACAAATGAAAAAAACAGTAGAAGATATTTTGTTGATGATTAAAGAGAACGACATAAAGATGGTTGACTTCAAAATGGTTGACATCAACGGTCAGTTCCGTCATGTGACAATTCCCGCAAAGAATTTCTCGGAAAAAACAATGAAAAACGGTATCGGCTTTGATGCTTCAAACTATGGCTATGCTGTGGTTGAAAAGAGTGATATGGTGTTTATTCCCGACCCCGACACCGCAGTTATTGACCCGTTCTGTGAGATTGCAACCTTGTCAATGACTGGTAATGCAATGATTATTGATAATCCCGAAAACAGACCTCTTGCACAGTATCCCAGAAACATAGTGCTTGCGGCTGAACAGTATCTCAAGGACAGCGGTATTGCAGATACAATGCTGATTCTTCCTGAATTTGAGTTCTATCTTTTTGATCAGGTTGGCTGGGAAGTTAAGCCTGAATCAATCGGTGTTGCCCTTGATGCAACTCAGGCACACTGGAATAGTGCGGATGAAGGCCTTGGAAACATTGTGGCAAAGCAGAAGAACTATCATATTGCAAAGCCCTTTGATGTTTCCTATGAAGCAAGAAGTGAAATGTGTATGCTTATTGATGATGCAGGAATTGCTCTCAACTATCATCATCCGGAAGTTGGTGCAGGCGGTCAGTTTGAAATTGAGCCTGAACTTGGTCAGATGTCAAAAATGGCAGATGCAACCATGATGATTAAGTACATAATTCATAACACTGCAAGAAAATACGGTATGTCTGCAACATTTATGCCAAAGCCCATTATGGGTGAAGCGGGCAACGGTATGCACGTCCATATGCTTCTTTTGAAGGACGGTCAGCCCGTGTTCTCGGATGACAATGGTTATTCAAATTTAAGCCGCGAAGCGCACTATTTTATGGGTGGCTTGCTCAAGCATATTGCATCTCTTTGTGCAATAACAAATCCCAGCACAAACTCATTCAAGAGACTTGTTCCCGGCTTTGAAGCTCCTGTTACTGTTGGTTATGCAACATCAAACAGAAGTGCTGTTATCAGAATTCCTGCTTATGCAAAATCACCTGAACTCAGACGTTTTGAGTTGAGGAATCCCGATGCAACCTGCAATCCTTATTTCTGCTATGCGGCAATTCTTATGGCAGGTATTGACGGTATCAAGAACAAGATTGATCCCCATGAAAATGGTTGGGGTCCCTATGATGTGAATTTGTTCCATCTTCCCGAAGAAGAAAAGGCAAAGCTCAAGCATCTTCCCACATCTCTTGATGAAGCACTTGATGCTCTTGAAGCAGACCATGATTATCTTACAGCAGGCGGTGTATTCCCCGAAGAACTTATCAAAAACTTTGTTGCAACAAAGCGTGATGAAGTTCGTCAGTTGGCGGCAATTCCTCATCCTGCGGAGTTTGACAGATATTATAATCTTTAATATGAACAAGGTGCTGTTGCGTTAAGCAACAGCACCATTTTTAGGCTCTTGGTCGATGGTTGGGGTTTATTAAAAAGATTCTTCGGTTATGCTCAGGCTGATCTTTTTGGTGTCATTCTGAGACAAAGGCGAAGAATCTTTTGGTAAACCCTGAAAATTTGTTACAGAACCTATTTTGTTGGATTTATTTGAATTTGTATATTTCGGTATAGTTGTCAATTGAATTCTGTTCTGAAATCAGCTTGACGGAAATCTTGCCTGTACTGCCGTCGGTGATGCCCACATAAAGTGAATCGGCGTTCAGCACCGAGCTTTCGGGGATGATTGTCTGAGAAGTTACGGTGCTGTCCGGCATAAGCTCTTTCAGGTCAACGTTGACATCGGCAATTTTTTTGAATTCGTTGTTGGTGCGGACATACAGCCCAACGGGCAAATCAAAGTATACGGGTGCAACGCCTGAATTTTCCCATTGAAGGATGATTTCCATATGTTCAAAGTTTTCCTGCTGTGTTATGGTGACACGTGTTATGCCCAACCTGTAACCCACTACACTGCGGAATTTTTCAATGGCTTTTTGTATTGCCGCATTTTCTGTTCCCAAAGACAGGGGTGAATTGGGACCTATGAACGATGTGTGGGATTCCTTGATGAAATCTAATGTTTTGTTCAGTTGTCCGGTGACCACAGACTGTATGGGAACTGAGCCTGTGAATTCTGCACCCGACGGGGCGTTATGCCAGAAATTGCTCATCGGGACAAGGGCGGTTTCTTCGCCTGTCTGAGTGTAAGCTCCCCCTGTTTGAATGAGGTCAAGCCATTCACGGGTGTCGGCTTCGGAACCCAGCATATTGTTATGTAATCCCGTTTTGTATGCTTGGGCATGGGCAAAGGGGTTGAACATAACTAATTTTGCATTTTCAAATGCCTGAACATAATGTGAAATATATTTGTGTCGGACATCCGTGACCGGAAGAACGGGCACGCCTTCGGCTGTGTTTACATACCATTCGCCCCAGTGGCCGATGCTTCCCAGCTGAACATAGGCAACAAAACCGTCATCGTAATGCTCTGCCAATGCTTCAACAGCTTTTTTGTGGTGGTTGATGAAGGTTTCGTTGTTGTAGTCGGGAGAATATCCGCTTCCGTAAGAGGTGGAGTAATATGTTCCGTCGCCTGTGAGTGACATCAGCCAGTCGGGAATGTCGCTGTGGCTTTCGGCAGAAGGTGAGTCGCAGATGAATCTGAGAACTGCGTGTTTTCCCTGCTCTTTCCACATGGCAACATTGTTGCTTGAATCTATTGAATCAAATGAATAGGAATCGGGGCTTTGGGGCTGAAGCTCCCTGAAGGTGACGTCAATATAAACCAGAGAATTATCACCGACCAGGGCAGGATTTGTTGCATCGCAGACAAAACCTATGTATGGATTTATAACCGAAGAATCGGTCATTTTGTAGTTTGTGGTTGAATTGATTTTATATGCTGTCTCTTTTTTTGAAGAAAAGCTGTTTGAACAGCCGTTTAATAACAGTGTTGCAACCAAAAGAAATGTGCATAGTTTACCTTTTGTAAATTTCAATTTTTTCACCCTCGAATGTTAAGAAATTTATTCAATATATATTAAATAATATTTTTGAAAAAAAGTCAATGGGGAAATTGACAAAATATGTGAGATTTGATAAAATAATCATAAGAATTATGAAATTGTGTGCAAGTGAAAAAAATTTGCTGAACCCTTTGGTGTTGAAGACTTCAGCGGAATGCTTGTGAATGATTTGCGAACGGATGAGTAGCTTTAAGGAGGAGTTTGCGGTGGTATTTTTTTTGCTGTTTGCCGTTTGTTCGCTGTTGATACCAAACCTTTTGATCCGACATATTGAAGTTTTGTCCCAAAAGAAAAAGTTTGTAAAAATGCTTGAGTTATATGCAAAGTCTTATGTGTTCAAAAGTTTTTTTGATACAGTAATTTTGCTGATTTTTTTTGTGGTTGGAATTATAGGAACTTTAGGCTTTCTGTTTGACGGCATAGCTGATGTTATGGTTAATTATACCATTGCGGTGAATGATGAGGTGCTTGGCTTGTGGTGGGTGATGCCTGCTGCCTTTGCCATTGCTGTGTCATGGAAACTGATTTCTGATAGCGTATGCAAGTTTTTGAAGAAAACGACGGGCGGTTTTCTTGCTGCAGTCTTAATTATAATGATTACGGGTGAGATTGTCAGGGCTGTTGGCTCAACCAATATTGTTATGGTGGTTAATGCCCTGAAAGATGCCGTGCTTTATGGTGGATATTCGGACGGAACGATGCTTGCAATTTCAAAGCTGGGGGATATTTTTGTTGTTTTTGGTGTGGTTCTTTTTGCAGGGATTATTGTGGCTTTTTTCTTTGGTTTTGGAAGGGAATGGAGAAATAAGAAAATGGGTGAAATAAATAAGATTCAGACAGGTGAGACGGTTGTTTCTGTTGAACAAATGCAGAGAAGTGATAAGTATACAATTGAAAATATTGTTTCGGGAAAGGAACTGATGAAAAGAGCGGCTCAGGGCGTTTTTGATGCGGTGGACTGGCAGAATAAATCGGTTGCTGTTGTGACGGGATGCGGAAATAATGGCGGAGACGGTTATGCCCTTGCTGAGATTCTGGCGGAACACGGGATTTTTTCCACAATCTTCAGGGTGACGGAAAAGTTTTCGGAAGATGGTCGTTTTTATTATGAACGTGCAAAAAGATTGAATGTTGAGGATGTTTTGTTTGATTCACAAACAGATTTGAAAGAGTTTGATATAATTGTAGATTGTATATTTGGTATCGGATTCAAAGGCGTTCCCACGGGGATTATTGCCGAGGCAATAAAGTGCATAAACGATTCGGGAGCATATGTTGTTTCGGTGGACATAAACAGCGGATTGAACGGTGATAACGGTGAGGCATCTCTTGCGGTTAAATCAGATTTGACCGTTTCAATCGGGTATTTCAAAAAAGGTATGTTTTGCGGAAAAGCACCTGATTTGATTGGGAGCCTGACCAATGTTGATATTGGAATTGTGTTGGTTTGATTTCAGGACAAATCAGAGTTTGCTTTTGGGGCTTTTTCCGGTTTCTTTCAGATATGCCCGATAAAAGCCTGAATAGTTATTGAAGCCTGCTTCGGATGCGGCAAAGGTCAGGGATTTTCCTGATTCACAAAGGGCATTCACCAAGGCGATTCTTTTTCGTGTTATATACTGATTAACAGTGAAGCCTGTGTGCTTTTTGAAAAGATGACAAAGGTGATATTTGCTCATAAAAAATTCGGCTGAAATTTTTTCAAGAGTTATCTGCTCGGTCAGGTGCTCGTTGAGATACAGGATGATTTCTCTGATATTGCTCTTTTTTGAGATGTTGTCTGCTATGATATCTTTTTGGTTCAGAACATACAACAGTTCAATTAAGGTGTTTGTGACAATGAACGGAAGGGGAGCATCCAGAAAAGCATATTTTTGGAGGCGGGTGATGATTTCAAGCAATTGTTTTCCTTCGGGGGTACTGTGCTTAATCAGGTTTTGTTCGCCGGGACGTCTGTTGATGAATATGTTTTCAAATTCCCTGCAGTTGTTGTTTGCAAAGAATTCGGTGTTTATGTTTAGGACAAGACGTTCGTATCTGCTTTGGGAGCGATGTACCACCCGATGCAATTCGTTGCTTGATGCAATTATCATATCCAACGGTTCAAGAGGATATATGTTACCTTCAATATGAAATTCGGCATCGCCTTTATAGAGAAGAAGGATTTCCATCATATTTGCATGGGAATGCAGGGTGAATCTATCTTTTTTTGCTTCTTCATCAAGCTTGTGGCGCAGATGAAAATCTTTGCCCCAAAAGCTGTTTTGCATATTATGAATCCTCCTTGTTTTTGCAGTTTCTGAATGATAAACTTGCACAATTGTAAACACATTTTACATTTGCCAACTATTGTATCATAAAATAGCAAGATTTGCAATAAAAAAGGCAAAATATTAGAGGTTTTTTTTGAAGAATGGTTGTATAATGATAATATGTTATGAACACAATGAAAACTGTTTTTGCTGTTTATGAAAGTAGAAAAACAATGGAAAGGAAGATTGTAGAATGAAAATGACATTCCGCTGGTACGGCGAAGATGATCCCGTAACTTTGGATAAAATCAGGCAGATTCCATGCATGACAGGTGTTGTTACGGCGGTATACTCCGTTCCTGTTGGTGAAGTCTGGCCTGAGGAAGAAATTGCAAAGCTGAAAAAGGTATGTAACGATAAAGGTCTTGAGATGGAGGTTATTGAATCTGTTCCCGTTCATGAGGACATAAAGCTCCGTCAGGGCAATTATCAGCTTTATATAGATAATTACAAGGAAAATATCCGGAGACTTGCAAAAATGGGGGTAAAGTGCATTTGCTATAATTTTATGCCGGTGTTTGACTGGACACGTTCACGTCTTGACCAGCCCCTTCCTGACGGTTCAAATGCCCTTGTTTATTACAAGGAAGATGTGGACAAAATGGACCCCACAAAAATGACCCTTCCCGGATGGGATGCTTCATATACTCCCGATGAAATGAGCGGTCTTATTGAAAAGTATAAGGAGATTGGCGAAGAAGGCCTCTGGAGCAATCTGGAATATTTCATAAAAGAGATTATGCCTGTTGCGGCAGAGTGCGACGTTAATATGGCAATACATCCTGATGACCCGCCCTGGCCCATTTTCGGTATTCCGAGAATTATCACAACCGAAGAAAACATTGACAGATTCCTTGCAATCTATGATGATGTTCATCACGGACTCACTCTTTGCAGCGGCAGTCTTGGCTGTGCAAAATTCAATGATTATACTGCAATGGTGCGAAAGTACGGCGCGATGGGCAGAATCCATTTTGCTCATGTTCGAAACATAAAGATTCTGGAGGACGGTTCTTTTGAAGAAAGCGGACATCTTTCGGAATGCGGTTCCCTTGACGTTGTTGAAATCCTCAGAGCTTATTATGAAACGGGCTTCAAGGGATATCTTCGTCCTGACCACGGCAGAATGATATGGGGCGAAACGGGAAAACCCGGCTACGGTTTGTATGACAGAGCGCTTGGTGCTATGTATATGGCAGGCATCTGGGAAACTCTGGACAAATCGGCAAAATAATATCAGGAGGAGCGAAAAAATGGAATTTAAGAATAAAACGGTTGTTATCACAGGTGGCGGAGGCGTGCTTTGCGGCGCTTTTGCAAAATTTATGGGTGAGCTTGGTGCAAAGGTTGCCATCCTTGACCTGAAAAAAGAAGCGTCTGATGCGGTTGCTGATGAAATCACGGCAGCAGGCGGAACAGCAAAGGGATATGCGGCAAACGTGCTTAAAAAGGACGAGCTTGAAGCGGTTAAGGCGGAAATCAACAGGGATTTCGGTGCTTGTGATATTCTTATTAACGGTGCAGGGGGTAACAATCCCAAGGGCACAACAACAAACGAGTATTTCAGGCCTGAGGATGTTCTTGACGAATCGGTTGTTTCGTTTTTTGACCTTGACCCTGAGGGGATTGAGTTTGTTTTTAACCTCAACTTTTTGGGAACATTGCTTCCCACTCAGGTTTTTGCAAAGGATATGATTGACGGCAAAGGAGGAAACATTATCAATGTTTCTTCCATGAATGCATTTTCACCCTTGACCAAGATTCCTGCATACAGCGGTGCAAAGGCGGCGGTTTCAAACTTCACACAGTGGCTTGCGGTTCACTTTGCAAATGCAAATATCCGTGTTAATGCAATTGCTCCCGGTTTTTTTGTGACGG
>JAZRMZ010000134.1:0-3330 GCA_045647905.1 Clostridia bacterium | reverse complement strand
GTTGGATGTTTTCCTCAATGTCCACCTCAACCTTCGCCTGTTTACAGTCATTAGACACAAAAATTGCCATATCCCTAAGCGGAGAATTATATACCCTCAGCTCCACATCTCCGGTAATTCCACCGGTAAATTCGTTTGCGGCACGGGATGTAAGACCCGAAACAGGTTCACCTGCATATCCTTCCAGACGATGATTTGACACCGACAGAACTACCGTATTTTCGCCGTCCTTCAGCAATCCTTCCGGAACATCAATTTCAAAGGGTGTGCTGTAACCCGTATGTCTGCCCAAAAACGCAGAGTTTATCCACACAGACACCGAATTCTGAACACCCTCAAAATGCAAAATCGTTGGTGAGACCATATTTTTGCAAACAAAAGTGCGTTTGTAAAAAAAGTTACCCACAATGTTTGGAAGTGCCATATCCGGCGGAGTATCCGCCATAGGATACCGTTGAATACCGTATTCGGGATTGATTTTCAGCCTGCCGAAAAAAGGTGTTTCCGAAAAGGCATCCGTCATATCCTCCCAATACCCCGGAACTGCATTTTCAACAATAGCTCTACTCAAGGCATTGGGGTCTGCAGCTGCCGTAACAGCCGCTTTAAACGGTTCTTTCTCCGAAGTGTATATATCTTCGGTATAATCCATTTCCCATGCACCGTTAAGTGAAAAAGATGTATAAATCATAAATCTTTCCTTTCTGCCATACCGGACTTTGCATACGAATAAATACTATTCAAAAACCTCTGGGCAACGGGGTTTTCGCATCTTAAATCAGCAAGACATATGACAAACAGCTTTCCGTCATATTCCTTCACGGCAGCCGCATAAGCTTCGCCCCATACGCCGTTTTCGTCCTTATTTCCGGTTGTGAGCACCGGTTCAAAGCCCTCAGCCATAAAGCTCTTATGCAGAAGTGGAGTAATCATATCCTCCCGATTGCTGTACCAGTAGGAAAAATCCCGTTCCTTAAACCCTTCAACAATTTTATGTCCGGTTTTTCTCGAAACAAAATGAAGGGGAAGCATACCGCAATTCTTAACGCTGACGGTTTCGCCTGCTATCTGATGTTCACCCACATCCAAATCCGTGATAATTTCAACTAAATCATTTTTATCCACAGTCACATTTTCAAATATTTCAACCGTAATATAATTATGTGATATAACATTACCCTCATTATCACACAAAACAGCCTTTAAGATAAATTCTTCTCTATCGTCAACCGAAGGAATGATAAATCTCACATCAGAAACTGCACTTACATCAGAGTTTTTCATTTCAGCATCAACCTTAGCAGACATTATCATACCGTCTTTTGAGTACAGCTCATAGTGCATCACATATCCATCGCCGCACAAATTAGTATCATTACATACAAAGGCTTCGATACTTACCTCTTCACCTGCATAGTATGTAAATCTGTCGGTGCGAAGACTTATCATAATCGGCTCTAATGCATTTTTATATGCAAAGTATGCCTGCTTTGGATTTCTGTCGCAATCCATAATTGTTTTCATCCAGCCGCTTGGCCATGCATCAATAAACAAATGAATGGCGTTTGAAACCATACGTCCGTCACGTCGAAATGCCTCTGTCATCATCTTTGTGCCAAGAGCCTGATATTCCTGGCTCTTTTCTATCCAATCCTCAAGATTGTCCTGAACATCATAGAAAAACCGATGCATAGCCTTTGTCTGTGCCTTCACAATATTCCCCGGGTCAAAGGGCTGCGAAAGCCATTCCACGGGATAATACTTCTTCATCACATCAGAGCATTCCAGCCCCTCTGTTCCAAACTCACCGCAACCATAATACCAACCGGGCTTGACCTGAAGCCAGTACCCCTTGTGAAGCCGACCTATATCAATGCCGTGCCCATTATACCATGTGGGATAGCAATGATTGTCGGGCATACCTTCCGTGGGAGGATCATAATCCCCGTCAACGTGCTTGATTACACGGTCCGGGTTGTTTAGTCTCACAATATAATCGCAGGCAGAAAAGAAGCCTTCCAGTTCATCTCTTTCCAGATGTCTGTGTGGTTCATTTTTTGCATTGGGAAAGGGCTCATTGATATACGACACAACAACGCAGGACGGATGGCTTCTTATGAGTCGTTCCATTTCTTCTGCCTGACGTATTCCCTCGGCAACCTTGTTTCTTCGCATACAACCAAAAAGTGGCAAGTCCGTCTGGACCATAAGCCCCAGCATATCACAATACTTATATACCTCGTCCTGAACGGGTCTTTGAGTGATTCTTAGAAAATTCATATTGCAGATTTTTGCAAGCAGAATATCATCAACAAGCTGTTCAAAATCCCCACGCATAACATCAAGCTGTTCAAAACCCATGGTATTTGCGCCTCTCAAACGGATTTTTCTTCCGTTTAGATAGAACATACCTTTCATTTCCGACTCGGTGTCCTGAACAAATCCACGTATACCGAATTGCACAAAGCGATTGTCTGTTACCTCACCGTTATACACAAGCTCAGCCTGAAGTTGATACAAAAAGGGGGCTTCAAGTTCCCACGCCTTGGGGTTATCTATTGAAAAGCTGAACTTATAGAGGTTTGTTCCTTTCTGTGCAGGTGCATCCATTGCTTTTCCCATACTATCCTTTGCATCAGCCTGTGTAAGACTGTCACCCATTCCTGCCAGATAAACGGTTGAAGGAACAAATTCTTGCTTTTCAAAAACAGTTTCCCTGAAATTCTGTCCATATACAGAAATCAAAAATGATAAATCCTTTTTGATATGTTCAGTGTTTTCCACCTCTATCCATACCTCTGCCTTGTTCTCAGCAAGAATGGGTCGCACAAACAAATCTTGTATATGGGTCTTCTTCCGGAATTCAAGGTAAACCTCTTTGTAAATTCCCATACCGGGTGGGCAATGATGCCAGCCAAGCTCCGGATCGTCCCAGCCTATACCCGTTGCCGCATACAGCTTGTCACCCTCTGTCAACTCACCTTCGGCGTTGTTGTATCCACCATAGGGAAAATCGTTTTTCAACACAATCATAAGGCTGTTTTTTCCTTTTTTCGAAAGTGCTGTTATATCAAATTCAAAGGGCGCAAAAAAGCCCTCGTGGGTTCCTGCAAGGCGTCCGTTCACCATAACCTCTGCCTGATAATCCGCACCACCGAAACAGATATATAAGCACTCATTTTCAGGTATTCCATCCAGGTTGAACTCACATTCATAAACCTGTTCTGCGTTGCCTACCGGACCTCCGTAATGAGGAAGGGTGACACTTTCTTTGCCATTCAAAATGAACTCCTTCAGAACTAATTTTTGTCTGAGCGACAGCATTTTCGG
>JAZRMZ010000133.1:0-4010 GCA_045647905.1 Clostridia bacterium | reverse complement strand
CATCAACTCTTAAAATTTTGTAAAAGTCAGCTGCTCTTTCGCCGTTTTCCCATGTGAGTGTTGCAGATGTATCTGTCAGATTTTCAACAGAAATATTCTGCGCAATTGACGGAGGAGGTGTTGTGGTGAGCTTTGTAAGATAACCAACAACAGGCACTTCAGAATTGTTTATTTTTGTGTTATAGGCAACAAGTTTCCAGCCGTATGCATAGTCTGCCGGAGTTCCCGACGGAAGGTCAACAACAGTACCGGAATACTCGTTGCCGGATGTAGTGGTCCATACACTGCTTCCGTTAATTTCTGCACTTAAAGTAAAACCTAATTTTATACCTGCCACATTTGCAACAGATGTGTTTTCAAGAGCAACACCCCAGCCGAGAGTTTTTGAATCAGCTTTTTCTACTGATATAGTCTGTGACTTTTGAGTTGCAGAGGATGAGCCACCGCTGTTTGTAAGGAATCCGTCTACTGAAGAGTCAAGGTTTGTTTTAGCTGTAAGAAGACCGCTGCTTACAGGAAGCTCGCTCGTATCGTGTGCATATGAGCTTGGATCTCCAGCTTTGTAATTCACACCAAACACTCTTCCGGATAATTTTTCCAGTCCCGGAGTGCATTCTGCTATTGCATCATAAGCACTTATGTCCAGAGTTGTTACCATAGGTGTCTGCGGTACGCAATAGTGGTAAGGAACCACTGCTTCTGCTATAACCTCACCCCATGTGTTAGTTCCGCCCTTGCCAAAGCTGGCAATAGAGTTTTCTATGGCATTTATTTGCTCTGTTACATTTTTGTACACATTAAGCTGGTTGTTATAATTTGAGGAATCTACATTAGAATTATATGCATATTCATAGTAGTCACAGCCAAGTCTATATGTTCCCATGTCCTGTGTCTGCCCTGTTTTAAGACACTGTTCAAGATGCGTTTTAAGCTCATCGCGGAATCCGCATAATTCGGTATATTGAGCCTCTGTCGGCAGAGTATATCCCGGCATAAACATTGTACAATTATAGCGTACATAAGGAACAGTGAATACCGCTACCGCATCCGTTGTACCGGATGTGCCAAAACCTGTGGAATAATCGTAACTGATTTCTGTGCTGTCGTCGTATGATACACTGCCTGTAACCTTGAGTTCATATTCCGCACCACCGCATTTGAACAGTCCCAAAAAGCTTGTTTCCTGTTCAAAGCCTGTCACAATGCCTGCTGTAAGTGAGCCGCCCAAGGATGAACCTGTACTTGTGCCTTCCGATTTTGTAAAGCTCGTACCGGAATTACCTATATAGCTGTCGTCATTGAGTTCCTCGTAAACAGGCGGTGCCTGCATAACAGCAAGTATTTCAACATCACTGAAATATACATCGGTATTACCCTTTGCATACTCTAAATAAGTGCTTTGTTTACCGTTATCTACCAGAGCAAGTGTAACATGGCTCTTTCCTGCTGTCATTCCGAGCAGTGAGGTGGTTTGAGTTCCTTTTATTTTATCAACACCCAGAACACCTCGCCTATATAGTCCGTAATGAGATATAAGATTCCATCCGTATTGATCCTTTCCGGATTTTTTATATCCATAGATGAACATCAGCACTTCTCTTGAGAACATATCATCTCCGACATTTGCTGCAACCGCTCCTCCGAGCCATATATTGGTAATTCCGCTGTCGTCCTCTCCGTCAACATAGGAATAAGAGTATACCAGATTATTATTATTTGAATCGTAGATGAATATCTGGCCTTCAAGGAATATATCGTCAGATGTTCCGATTCCATAAGGCTTGTATCCGCACAAAGATACAGGCTCAGACGCAGGATCGTCATCATCATCTTCATAATAATGCAACTGTGCAACACCGGTTTCCCGGATAGTCCATTGATATGCAGTGTTCTCTTCTGACGGATTATAATTTTTCAAGTCTTCGTATGTTGTAAAGCCTATTATGTTTCTTGCCGCATCGTTTTCGTCTATCCATACACAACGGTTTTCGTTAGCTGTAGTAGATGAATGGGTGGACCTGTAGGTAACTCTTGTATAGTTACCGCCGATTACGATTTCTCTGCTGCCATCTGCTGTTACATCTGCCACTATTGCATTCGCATTACGCAGTACATAGCGATAATCACCCATTTTTTTGGTCACAAGCATTTTATGTTTAACTGTCTGATTGAGCTTACCCCCCAAGCTACCCTCATATGCTTCAAGCACGGATGCAAAATACGTGTTGTGATCCAGGATTTGCTTGGTTGTGTATTTTGTTTTGTACGAAGTTCCACGGTAATATGTAGAAAAGCTGATAGTTGCCATAAGGTCGTCTATTCCGTCGCCGTTAAGGTCATCAGCCGAAAGTGCTACATAAGGCAGACAGTAGTATCTTTTGTTACCGTCTTTATAGGTATATTCCCACTCGCATATTTCTCCTGCACTTGACCTTGAGGAAAGATCAATAGTCTGTGTATTGGAAACAGACTTCGAATTAACATCAATTTTATATATGTTTACAAAAATATCTGCATGGATACTTCCTGATGATGTTTCCTTGTAGTTATTCGGAGTATAAATTGCAAGCTCATCCTTGCCGTCGCCATCAAAGTCACCGGCTTTTATCGCAATCAAACCTTCCAGATCCCATACATGAATTTGCGTAGATGTGGAGATATGACCACTTGTGACATAGTTGTCTATAACCACTTTACCTTCAGAATCAAATACGCTGAGTTTCAACTGACCGCCCCATATATTATCTGCCAGAGTAATTCTTGCAAGATAATTATCCGATCTGCTGCCTGTAGGATCAAAGGCTGTTGAAGTAAAGAATACGTCGTTCTTTCCATTGGTATAATTTGTTCCGCCATCTATAGCATAATCATAATAGGTGTTACCCGCTCCGGTATTTTTTCTCTTGCTGAATTGGCGCTTTTGTACCTTGTTACCAAAGTCTGCATACAGGTCATACCTTTGGTCTACTATATGCTTACCGGGCTTCAACGCATTGGTGTCATATGTACTCGGGTCAGGTGCAAAACCGAACTTCTCTAAAGTTGCGGTGTTAGTCTCTGCATCTACCTCTGTTGCTGTTACTGCTTGTAACGGTAATATGCTGATAATCATACATAGCACAAAAACTGTACTTAAAATTCTTTTCATTTAATATCCCTTCTTTTTAAAAATTTATTATGATTAAACAGAGCTTTTACGCTTCCGCAAAATCCGAAATTGTTTTAGCATCTTCAGGTTCTCGGATGCTTTTCTTTAGCGACGAATCGCTCTTTGAACATTTCCATTTGCTGTTCTCTTTTTGCTGCCAATTCGATTTCAAGGCATTTGGGACATCGTGTAAGTGTTTTCGCACGGCTTCGCACCTGCGTCTGCCACGAATGACCTTCTTTGCATTTCCACCATACAGGTATGTTGCTTCCGCTGCTGACGGTTTCGGGTGTGAACGGCAGATTTTTCTCTTCATCCCACTCGTCTAATAAATACTCCTTTCCTTCTTTAATGCAATAGTCTTTTAGTTTCAATTTTATCATCTTCCATTTCTGCAATTGTTTGTTGTTTGTGAAACAAATAGCACTTTTTCCACTAAATACGGTGATTAGCAACTATTTTTTTCTACATCTTGAAAAATTATATATACTATGCTATAATGATTATACACCGTCCCTTTAGGGACGATGCAAGCGTTTTTTGAATTTTTTCAAATTTATTTATTTTCAACAAAAAGTGAGGATATTTTTATGGATAATAACAATTTATTTTCTATCGGCGAAATTGCAAAAGCCGTTGGTATTACAAGAAAAGCAATCTTGAATTATGAAACAAAAGGACTTATCACACCTGACAAAAAAGACGGAACTACCGGCAACAGGTATTACACCATTGACACCTTTACACAAATCCGCACAATCCGAGTATTTCAGAACTTGGGACTTTCTCTTGATGAAATCCGTGAATACTTTGACGGCAAATCAGATTTAGAACCAATGATACACAGGCTTGAAAAAATGAG
>JAZRMZ010000132.1:0-14602 GCA_045647905.1 Clostridia bacterium | reverse complement strand
GGTGCTTATTCTTGAAGATAATGAATGGTTGAAGCGTATGTCTGTGAAGGCGGTGGCATTTATTGTTGTTATAAATATTTTTGATATTGTTCTTATGCTGTTGCCTAATTTTCTTGATATGCTTAAAAATCTTTTGCTGGTTGCGGAAGTTGACAGGGTTGTTATTGATGTCTTTACTAAGGTTGATTTGGTATTTTCTATGTTCAGAAAAGGTCTTGCTATCTTCGCAGATGTTATGCTTATTATCTATGCATATATGGCATATTGCGGAAAATATGCAAAGGTACTGTTTATTGAAGGTCTTGTTAACAGAAATATGTAATGGTGTATACATAGTTTTTCAGGGGCGATTCCAGCTTTTGGAGTCGCTTCTTTTTGGGTTCTATCACAAATGTTGGGGTGGGTTTTCGAGAAGATCCCTCGACGATGCTCGGGATTACAGAATTAAGACGAACATAGCTGTCATGTTGAGCGTAGTCGAAACATCTTTGAGGTTCAAAAACCCCAACATTTGAAAAAGAACCTCTTTTTGTATAATAAAATTTTTGCTTTTTTAACTTAATGTTTTTTCAATTTCCTTTGCTTGACAATAAATGCGTTTTTTGATAGAATGAAACATAGTTTTGTAAAATTTTGAAATGAGGATAAAAATGGCACTTATAAAAAGGATAATGGAGGTTATCAAGGAGGAATTATTTGATAACAAGTCAAAAACGAAAAAGGGTGAAAAGAACGGATATTATTATTCTGAACGTTATGGTTCTGTGAATAATTCGAAATCTGCGCCAAAGGCTGAAAAAAAGGAGCAGGTGACCCAAAAACAACGTCCTGCATCTGTTAAACCCAGTTCACCTGCGAAAAAAACAACAGGTAACAGACCACAGGGAAATAAGCAAAAAGTTCAGAAAAAGCAAGCCGTAAAATCGGTACGTCTCCCCGTTGAGACTCAGAAAATTTATAAGGATGCGCAGAAATTTGCAAGAAACGGTGAGCTTGACAAAGCTTTTGAAATATATAAAAAAACATTCAGGCATGTTTTGTCTTTTGCCTGTGAGGAATTGAAGATAGGTTATGCCGATAAATCCCTTAAATGGATGGTCAAACGTGTTTGTGAGGAGCTGAAGGCAACAAACAAGCAAAGTACCAAGATTCACTTGCTTCTGTCTACCTTTCAGGAGACAACCGAATATAAAGATGCCCAAAGCCGTATTGAAGCTGTGCGGGTGAATATGAACCTTTTTGTGAATTTTGTATTGATTGGGTTCAATGCTGAGCAGAACAAGAACAAAGGTAAGGCTTCGGCGAAGAATCAGCCCAAGGCAAACAATTTGTCCTTCAAGGCGAGGGAAAGAGGAAACAAGGGCGAGGCTTTTGATGTTAACAAAAGGTATCCAAAAATAAAACTGCATCTTGGCAATGCAAAGCTGCGAAACGGTGAACAAAATTATGAAAGTGCTTTGTATGAAATCCGTATGGCACTTGAGGTTGTTGTGAAGGAGCTGGGCAGAAATCTTTCGGTGCATTTTGAAGAAAGAGAAAGTCTTGAGGATAAGATAAACAAGCTGGGCACGGCAGGCAGACTCTCTCAAACCCAGACGGAGCTTTTGCATTCTGCCAGAAGGTCAGGAAACAAGGGGTCCCACGACAAGTCATGGACACCGGGAAAAAGTGATGTTTCAAAAGGCTTTGATGAAATCAAAAAAGTGATTGAAATGTTCAAAACCTATATGGAAAAGGGTGAAACAACAGAGAATGCACCTTTGTCGGGAACGAATGAATATTACAGCACAAAACGTAAATACAACGGCAGATGGGCAAAATGCTTTACCTATGGCGAGCTGATGATGATAGAGGATTTTGTCAGATTGAAGGAAAAGGCGGACAACGGTGATATACAGGCTATGATTGATATTGCCAGCGGATTCCTTGAAAATCCCATTTGCTGGACAAACGAAAGTCTTATATGTCTGAAATGTTATAAGAATAACCCCGACCCATGTGATGCCAGATATTATTACTGGATTCTCAGAGCGTGCGAAGCGGCTTATGTTGCCTGGAGAGCCGGCAAGGATTTGCCTCTCAGGTATCTTGCGAATGTTTTGCTTGAAGGTGTGAAATTTATCTATTGGCATAGACTCAGATATAAAAATGTTAACCGGAGTGTAACGCAACAGGATCAGTTTGCCGGGGTTGAAAAAAATCTCTTTGGCAAATTTGTGGGCTTGCATAATCAGGAAAACTATCTGAATATGCTTGTTGTAATGATGAAGGAATATAAGCCGAGCAATCTTTTTGCGCCTGTTCATAAGGAAACAACCGTTGAACAGATTCAGGCTTTGAAGTGTTGAATAATCAGGTGAAGAAATGACAAAAGAAAAATCACAGAATTCTTATTTTTACGGGCTTAATAAGGGCCTGCCCATTGCCCTGGGCTACCTTTCGGTGTCCTTCGGTTTTGGAATAACCGCAGTGGGAATGGGAATACCCTCACTGGGAGCAATTCTCATTTCGCTGACAAATCTGACCTCGGCAGGTCAGCTTGCAGGAATCGGCATTATTGCCGCCTGTGGTACAATAATTGAAATGATTCTTGCTCAGTTGGTTATAAATATGCGTTATTGCCTTATGGGGCTTGCTTTGACTCAGAAGCTCGACAAGAGCTTCACAACTCCCCACAGAATGATAACTTCATTTGCCATAACGGACGAGGTCTTTGCTGTTGCGGCGGCTGAGCGTGGGTTGATTGGACGGCGGTTTATGTATGGCCTGATAACTTTGCCGCCCATTGGCTGGACTCTTGGAACGGTGCTTGGAGTTTACGCAGGTCAGGTTTTGCCGCCAAGTCTTTGCTCAGCGTTGGGGCTTGCGCTTTACAGTATGTTTGTTGCAATTATTGTTCCCCCTGCGAGGGAGGATAAAGGTGTTTTGTGCGCTGTTCTGATTGCTTCGGCAATGAGTTGCGCCATGTATTTTATTCCCTTTCTGAAACAGATTTCAACGGGATTTCAGATTATTATCTGCGCCGTTGTTGCATCGGGAATTATGGCTGTGGCAGCGCCCAAGTGTGATGAGGAGGATTAAGGCTTATGGACAAGATGTTTTTTGCGTATCTGGCAGCCATGGCTCTTGTGACTTATGGCATAAGAATGATTCCTTTTACGTTGATGAGGAGCAAAATAAAATCACCTTTTGTAAAAAGTTTTTTGTTTTATGTGCCATATTCGGTTTTGGGGGCAATGACCTTTCCTTACATATTTTATGCAACGGGTGATGTTGTGACCTCAGCCATTGGTGCGGCAGTTGCCTTTGTGCTTGCGTATTTCAGGTGTTCTCTTATTGTTGTTGCTGTTTGTGCCTGTGCGGCGGCATTTGCCGCAGGCTTTGTTTTATAAAAGAAAGGATTTGATCAATATGGACATTAAAAAACTTGCATTGGAAAAACATTATGACTGGAAAGGAAAAATTGAGGTTGTGTCAAGAACTCCCGTGAAGTCAAGCGAAGATCTTGCAACGGCGTATACGCCCGGTGTGGCTGAGCCTTGCCTTGTTATAAAAGAGGATGTTAACAAATCATATGAGCTGACACGCAGACATAATATTGTGGCTGTTGTGACCGACGGTTCGGCGGTTCTGGGGCTTGGTGATATTGGCCCCGAAGCCGGTATGCCCGTTATGGAGGGGAAATGTGTTCTTTTTAAGGAATTTGCGGATGTTGATGCTTTTCCCATTTGCATAAAAAGTCAGGATGTTGATGAAATTGTCAGAACCGTTTATAATATTTCGGGGTCATTCGGAGGAATCAATCTTGAAGACATTGCGGCACCCAGATGCTTTGAAATCGAAAAGAAGCTGAAAGAGATTTGTGACATTCCCGTGTTTCATGACGACCAGCACGGAACGGCAATTGTCGTTGCGGCGGCAATGCTTAATGCTTTGAAGGTAGTTAACAAAAAAATAGATGAAGTCAGGGTTGTTGTCAACGGTGCAGGCTCGGCAGGAATTGCCATTGCAAAGCACTTGCTCCGTCTTGGTGTGAAGAACATGATTATGTGTGACCGTTTTGGAATTATCTGCGAAGGCATGGAGGAACTGAACACGGCTCAGACTGAAATGAGTTTGATTACAAACCGTGAAAAAATGAAGGGTACCTTGGCAGATGCAATGAAGGGTGCAGATGTGTTTGTTGGGGTTTCGGCTCCAAATATTGTATCCGAGGAAATGGTTGCATCAATGGCAGAAGGAAGTATTGTGTTCCCTATGGCAAATCCTGTTCCCGAAATTATGCCCGACAAGGCATTGGCTGCGGGTGCGGCGGTTGTTGGCACAGGACGCTCGGATTTTCCGAATCAGATTATGAACGAGCTTGCTTTTCCCGGAATTTTCCGTGGAGCATTGGATGTTCGTGCATCTGACATCAATGAAGAAATGAAAATGGCAACATCATATGCTATTGCAAGCCTTGTGAGTGAGGAGGAATTAAAGGCAGATTACATTCTCCCCAAGGCTTTTGACCCAAGAATCGGCAAAAGGGTTGCGGAGGCTGTTGCCAAGGCTGCAAGAGATTCGGGCGTTGCGAGAATATAAAAGTAAAAAGGCGTGTAGCAAAATGAAAAAGAACGGTTCGTCGGAAACCGCCGAACCCTACAAATTGTATCACGTGTGTAATGTGTATACAATATACGTAGGGGACGACCTTTAGGACGTCCCGAAAAAATCATTTTGATACAGGCCTTTTTTAACTATACAAAGTTATATCCGCCAAATAGATTTTTCTTAAAGTGACTCAGAATTTCACTGCAATCATAGCCTGCATTGTGAGCCTGTTGGAAATAATGAAGTGCTTTGTCATAATTCTTATGGCAACCCCGACCTTCGGTATACATCATTCCCACACAGTAGGAGATGTTTGCAATTGAGGGGAGTTCGTTGAAATATTCATCCACACAGTTTTTCAGTATTCTGAACGAAAGCTCGGTATCTTTTGGGCTTCCTTTGCCTAAAAGACTGTAATCGTGCAAAGCACAGCCTAAGTAAAAAATGGATTCGGTGGAAAACAGTATTCCGTACAGAGGTTTTAAGTATGATATGGAAATTTCCAGATAAAGAGTGGCGTGATCGACGTCGGTTTTTGGGTCAATGCTCAAAAAGTAATATGAAATTCCGATTTCCGAGCATATAGTATTATGGGTATCTTTGGAGTCCTCACCGCTCTCGGTTGCTTTATTTTCCCAGTAAAGTGCGGTATCAAGCATGGAAATAATATTAAAATAGTTTGGTGATTCACTATATCGTCTCAGCATAATTGATTTTGTTGCAATGGTGTATGCCAACATATGCATACATTTTGTGGAGTTTTTTTCAGCTCCTGCGGTGAAACATTTTATGGCGTTATCAAATTCATTCTCATTATTCAGGTAGTATTCGCCAAGAGAATAAATTTCGTTAATATCGCCTGAATTTGCCAAGTCGGTTAGTTTTGTTATGTTCATTTTAAGCTCTCCTTATGATGTAAAATTATTTTATGATGTTTTAGCTCAAGATAACACTTTGATGAACCTTTTTTGAAATTATTATTTTTATAATATTATTTCAATGGTAATAATTATACCAAGTTTATCATATTTATATTATTTTGTCAATACGATAAAATGATTTTGGGTGATGTTATTATGGATATGGAATTTAAAAACCATTATTTGAAAATAGGATTAAAAATAGCTTATTACCGTAAGCTGAAATCTTTAACTCAGGAGCAGCTTGCTGAAATATTGGATTGCGGTGTGTCCTTTATTGGACAGATTGAGGCACCTAATATTTATAAGGCGATTTCTCTTGATACTTTGTTCAGAATTGCAAAGGTACTGGAGATTCCACCGTATAAACTATTGAAATTTGATGATTGATTAATCAAAATGAATTGTTGCGTTAAAAATATGCAGCAGTTCTTTTTTTGTTAAACTCCATAAAAATACTTGACAGAGAAACGTGTTGCATATATAATGATTTGAGAATAATTCTCAAATTTGAAAGGGTTGGGGTTTGTGGCACATTATCGGACCGCACAAAAGAAAAAGTTAACAGAATTTTTGACAGCACATGGCGAAAGAGCCTTTTCGGTTGAGGAACTTTGTGCTGAAATGGAAAAGGAATATAACAAAGAAGAGCTTCCGGGAAAGAGTACGGTTTACCGTCTTATTCAGCAGATGGAAAATGAAGGTACTGTGAAGAGAATGATGAAGGAGCACAGCAGAAAGTTCATTTATCAGATTGCAGGTGATGAGCATTGCGCTTTTCATCTTCATATGAAGTGCATGGATTGCGGAAGGCTTTTGCATATGGATGATGATGAATCCTTGAAGCTTATGGCTGAAGTGATGAAAAAGAACAACTTTAGGGTTGACGGAAAACAGACTGTGCTTGTTGGAAAGTGCGGCGACTGTGAGGGGTAATTATGAAAAAGACAAACTTAATTACGGTTTTTGTTTTGATTATTGCTTTTTTTGTTTCAGGTTGTGTGAAAGAAACGGCAAAAACGGATAAGATTTCGGTTGTGTGTACAAACTTTGCTGTTTATGACTGGGTAAACAATATAATTGACGAAACCGATTTTCAGGTAACACTTTTGTCGGGAAGCGGAGATGTTCATAGCTTTCAGCCAACGGCAAAGGACATAACAAGGATAAGCACCTGCGATTTGTTTATATATGTGGGCGGCGAATCAGATGCTTGGGCAGAGAAGTTTGTGAATGACAATGACATAAATAATCTGAAACTTTCTGAGTTGTTGAAGGCTGACCTTCTTTGCGATGATGAAAATCATCATGAGCATGAACATAAAGGTGAAGAGCCCTTTGATGAACACTTTTGGATGTCGCTGAAGTTGGCTCAAAAGGCTGTTGATGGAATTTGTGAAAAGCTCATTGAGCTTGCTACGGACAATGATGCGGTGCAGACAGAAGTCTATGAAAAAAACAAAGAGAACTTCAAGGCATTGCTGAAAAATCTGGATAATGAGTATAAAATGGCGGTTGACAATTCAAAGGACAAAACAATTGTTGTTGCAGACCGTTTTCCCTTTCTTTATATGACAAAAGATTACGGCATAAGCTATGTGGCGGCGTTTTCGGGATGTTCGACTGATCAGGACGCAAGTTTTGAGGTTATTGCAAAGATAACACAGACAGTTGAAGAACTTGAAAAGAAAGCGGTTGTTGTTCTTGAAAAATCAAACAGCTCGGTGGCAAAAACCGTAAAGGAGAATTCAAAGAACAGAGATATTGATATTGTTGTTATGAATTCCTGTCAGATAATTGACAAGATGCAAATTGAAGCCGGTGTTGGCTATATTGAAATTATGAAAGAAAATCTTGAAGCATTGAAAAAGGCTTTGGAATAAAGGGGTATTGACTATGTCGAACAACAAACCTCAGATTGAATGTCATAATCTTGCCTTGGGTTATGACGGTAAGGTGGTTGCTGAAGATATTTCCTTTGACGTTGTTCAGGGAGATTATTTGTGCATTGTGGGAGAAAATGGTGCAGGAAAGAGCACGTTGATTAAAACATTGCTGAAACTGACTCTGCCAATCAGAGGACAGATTGCACTGAATGATGATTTGGTGAAAGGCGGCATCGGGTATTTGCCGCAACAAACCGAGGTTCAAAGAGATTTTCCGGCTTCGGTACGTGAAATTGTTCTTTCGGGGTGTCTTAAAGCAAGGGGATTCAGACCGTTTTACTCAAAAAGATTGAGGCAGCTTGCCTGTGACAACATGCAAAAGCTGGGAATTGCAAATCTTGCAAATTGCAGTTACAGAGAGCTTTCGGGAGGACAGCAGCAGCGTGTGCTTCTTGCAAGGGCGTTGTGTGCTTCGCAGAAAATTCTTCTTCTGGATGAACCTGCGGCAGGGCTTGACCCTGTTGCAACTGCAGAGATGTATGCTGTTATTGAAGAATTGAACAAAAGTGGAATAACAATTGTTATGGTTTCCCATGATATTACGTCGGCTATGAAGTATGCAAAGCACATTCTGCATATAAGCCATAAGCTCCTGTTTTTTGGCAATGCGTCGGATTACAGGGTCAGCAATGTTGGAAAAACCTTTCTTGGTGGAGGTGATGGGGTGTGAGTGAAATTTTGTATTATTTTGGCTTTCCCTTTGTGCGATACGCAC
This sequence comes from Clostridia bacterium, assembly GCA_045647905.1. Classification (GTDB taxonomy): domain Bacteria; phylum Bacillota; class Clostridia; order Monoglobales; family Monoglobaceae; genus SIG440. The sequence continues at coordinate 6,428 of JAZRMZ010000132.1, read as the reverse complement.
TTGTTGTAACAATGATGATTGCCTTGTGCGCCTCGCTGTTTGGCGTTACCCTGGTGTTGAAGCGTTTTTCCTTTATCGGTGACGGGCTTTCCCATGGGGCATTTGGGGCATTTGCCGTTGCGGCGGTGCTTCAGGTGTCAAAGGAGTTGATTGTTGTTCTGCCCGTGACGGTTGCAATGGCAATTTTTTTGCTTAGGGCAGGGCGGAATGCTAGAATCAAAGGTGATGCGGCGCTTGCAATGGTTTCGGTGGGCGCACTTTCAATTGGCTATCTGATTTTGAATGTATTCTCCGTTTCGGGGAATATTGCAGGTGATGTCTGTGCATCACTTTTTGGGGCAACGTCCATACTTACATTATCAAAAACCGATGTTATACTGTGCTTTGTTCTGTCGGTTTTGGTAATTATGCTTTTTGTGTTTTTTTACAATAAAATTTTTGCAGTTACTTTTGATGAAGATTTTGCGGCGGCCATTGGCGAAAAAACAGAAGTATATAACACCGTTATTGCAGTTGTCACGGCTGTAATTATTGTTCTTGCCATGAAACTTGTGGGGGCGCTGATTGTCTCGGCGTTGATTATTTTTCCTGCACTTTCGGCTATGCGTGTTCTTAAAAGTTTCAAGGGTGTGACCATTTGCACCGCAATTATTGCTGTTTTGTGTGCGGCAATTGGCTTTGTTGCTTCAATAATATGGGAGCTGCCTGTGGGGCCTTCCATAGTGTTGGTGAATATTATATGTTTTGTAGTTTTTTTCTGCATAGGAAAATGTGCAGGAAGATAGAATAAATATTGATAAAAGGAGTGATTTGATTTGAAAACAGAAAAAATGGAAATCTCAAAGGGTGTCAGCCTGAGATTTCTTGAAACGGAAAAATTCAAAACCAATGTGATGAGCGTGTATTTTTGTGTGCCTCTGTGCCGTGAGGATATTACAAAAACTGCTCTGATTCCGAGAATTCTCAAAAGAGGAACGGTGAAATATCCCACTCTGACTGAGCTTTCACGGCGTGCTGAGGAGCTGTATGGGGCGTCAATCGGAGCAAATATCGGAAAGCGTGGCGACCGTGCATTGATTAAGTGTTCGGTGCAGTTCGTCAGCGACAGCTTTATCTCAGAGAATATCATCGGAGACATTACAGAGCTTTTGAAGGAGTTTATTTTCTGCCCATTGGTTAATGAAGGTGGCTTTGATGAAACTTATGTTAAGCAGGAAAAGGAAAATGCAAAGAACCATATTCTCGGGCTTATTAACGATAAGAAAGAATATGCAGTGGTAAAGTGCAACGAAATTATGTTTGAAGGCGACCCTTATGAGATATTCACCTACGGGTATATTGAGGATATGGATGCAATTGACGGGAAGAATCTTTATGATCGCTATTGTGAAATCATAAACAAATCAAAGGTGGATATTTTTGTAAGCGGTTCTTTTGACAGAGAAGTTGTGAAAAAATGTATTGTTGATAACTTTGGACCATATCTTGCAGACCGCACTCCCGAAATTTGTGAAACAAAGCTTGCAAAGTTTGAGGAAAATATTCAGGTGAAGAATGTTACGGAGGAAATGCCCGTATCCCAAAGCAAACTTGCAATGGGATTCAATAGCGGAATTGCTCCCGTTTCGGACGATTTTTATGCCATGACGGTATTTTCGTGTATATACGGCGGAAGTCCATTCTCAAAACTTTTCAACAATGTCCGTGAAAAGCTCAGTCTTGCGTATTATGTATTTTCGGCTTTTGACAGAAACAAGAGCTGTATGAAAATAAATGCAGGAATCGAGGCAAGCAAGTTTGATGAAGCGTATAATGAAATTATGCTCCAGCTTGATAAAATGAAAAAAGGTGAGTTTTCTGACGATGAAATTACGGCGGCAAAGATGTATCTGAAAACTCAGACAGGTTCAATCCAGGACAGCCTTTCTGCAACCGAGGACTTTTATATGGGCAGAGGCTTGCTTGATGTGGAGGAGTCTGTGGACGGCTTCCTTGAAAAGCTGAATGAAGTTACAAAGGAACGGATTGTTGCGGCGGCAAACACACTTCAGCTTGATACTATATATTTCTTGAAAGGAGTTCAGGGCAATGAAATTTGAAAAGACCGAAAATAAAGCACTTAAAGAAAGTATTCTTTTTGGTGTCCATGAAAGCGGGCTCAGGGTTTATATTATTCCCAAGGCCGGTTTTTGCAAGTATTATGCAATATATGCAACTGAATACGGCTCAATTGACGATGTTCTGAAGGTTCCCGAAACAGGAGAAGAAATAAAGCTGCCTGACGGAATTGCACATTTTCTTGAACACAAGCTCTTTGAGGAGGAAGATGGTGAAAATGCCTTTGATAAGTTTGCGCTTACGGGTGCAAGCAGTAATGCCTTCACAAGCTTTGATATGACAGCATATCTTTATTCGTGTACAGATAAGTTTTATGAAAACCTTGACATCCTTCTTGAATTTGTGAACAATCCTTATTTCACAGAGGAAAATGTTGCAAAGGAACAGGGAATAATCGGTCAGGAAATCAAAATGTATGATGATGATCCGGGATGGAGGCTGTTTTTCAACATGCTTCAGGGTATGTATCACAACAATACCGTGAAAACTGACATTGCGGGTACGGTTGAAAGCATCAGCCATATTACTCCTCAGCTTCTTTATGATTGTTGCAGGGCTTATTACAATCCTTCAAATATGATTCTTGTTATGGTTGGTGATATTGACCCTGATGAGGCGGTAAAATATATTGACAAGCACGTGAGTCCCGAAAAGGATATGGGCAAGATAGAACGAAGAATGATTCAGGAGCCATATGAGGTTGTGAAAAAAGTTGTTCATCAGAAATTGAGTGTTTCAAAGCCTTTGTTCCTGATTGGATTCAAGGAGAAGGAAACGGGAGTATGCGGAGCGGAACTTGTGGAGAAACAGATAAAGACGGATATTCTTCTTGAAGTTCTTTTCGGCAAAAGCAGCGAGTTCTTTATGGAGCTTTACGGCGAGGGACTCATTGACGGCAGCTTCAGCAAGGACAGCGAGCTTGAAAAGAACTACGGTTTTTCATCGGTGAGCGGTGAGTCAAAGGATCCCGATTCGGTTTACAGGCGTGTTCTTGAATATCTTGAAAAATCAAAAACCGAAAAGCTGGACGAACAGGCGGTTGCTGTGGCAAAGAGAGTGCTGATTGGACAGAATCTCAGAAGATTCAACAGCGTTGAGAATCTGGGCAATGATTTTATACGGTCATTTATGAACGGCGTTGACCCGTTGACTTATAATGAACTGGTCGAAAAGGTGACGGTTGAAGACCTTGAGACACGTCTCAGGGAACACTTTGACGAGGCTTGCTGTACCATGTCGGTAATTGATCCCCTGGAGGATTCTGAGAATGATAAATAATATTTCGTTTCCCAATCTGGGGCTGGAATTTGAAGTTAACAGGATTGCATTTTCGATTTTTGGTGTTGACGTTTATGCTTACGGGTTTTTGATAGGAATAGGACTTTTGCTTGCCTTTGTCTATGGTGCATATGAAAGCAAAAAAACAGACTTGGAGCAGGATGATTTGTTGAATATGATATTAATTGCCTTGCCGTCGGCAATTGTTGGAGCAAGGCTCTATTATGTTGCATTTCAATGGGATTCCTATAAAAATGACCTTATGTCGGTTTTCAATCTGCGTCAAGGCGGTCTGGCTGTGTACGGCGGTATTATCGGTGCGGCCATTGCGATTTTCTTCTATTGCAGAAAAAAGAAAATCAATATGGGCAAGCCCCTTGATATTCTTGCCATAGGCCTGCTGATTGGTCAGGCTGTTGGAAGATGGGGGAATTTTGTCAACGGTGAAGCCTTTGGAAGCGAAACAAATCTTCCATGGGCTATGACTGTTGTACATAAGGGGAACTTCATTGCTCAATCGGTTCACCCCACTTTTCTTTATGAATCATTGTGGAATGTTGTTGGATTGATTATTCTTTTGACAACAAAAAGAAAAAAAGCATTTGAAGGCGAAATTTTTTGCAGGTATATGATATGGTACGGTGCAGGCAGAACTATGATTGAAGGCTTGCGGGCAGATTCTCTTTATCTGGGTGCATTCAGAGTGTCGCAGGTTCTTTCGGTGTGTCTTGTTGTTGTTGCAATGGGAATTATCGTCTATAAAAGAAAAAAATTAAAAAAACACTTGACAAATGAGGAAATATAGGTTACAATTGTTGAGGTGTAAAGCTGAACGGCTTTACATAATCGAAAAAAGAGGGGGATAAAAATGGAAAAGAACGTTGAGATTTCCCTTCTTTTGAGTTTTTACAAAAATATGCTGACCGAAAGGCAGGCAGACACCGTTGAGCTTTATTACAACGAAGATTTGTCTTTGTCTGAGGTTGGGGTTGAACTTGGAATCAGCCGACAGGGTGTTCGTGACACTCTGAAGCGGTCGGAAACTATTTTATATGATGTTGAATCCAAATTAGGTCTGGTTTCACGGTTTTTGGGCATAAAATCCAAGCTTTCGGAGATTGATGAGATTATTGATGAAATCGAAAAATCTCCCGAAGCAAGACTTCTCCCTGACAGCATAAAGCATCAGATAAATCGAATTCTCACAATTGTTGAACAGATTAATGATTCTGAGGATTAAATTGAGTATATGAATTCTTTTGAAAGGAGTGTGGCTTATGGCGTTTGAAAGTTTGTCAGACAAGCTGCAAAATGCGTTTAAAAAGCTTCGCGGAAAAGGTAAGATTTCTGAGGCTGACCTGAAAGAAGCTATGCGTGAAGTTAAATTGGCACTCCTGGAAGCCGATGTTAACTTCAAGGTTGTAAAGAATTTTATAAACAGCGTTTCAGAGCGTGCCAACGGTGCAGAGGTTATGGAATCTCTCACTCCGGCACAGCAGGTTATAAAAATTGTTAATGAAGAACTTATAAAACTTATGGGTTCGGATAATCAAAAACTGAAGATTTCGTCAAAACCGCCAACGGTCATAATGATGACAGGTCTTCAGGGTGCCGGAAAAACCACAACAGCGGCAAAACTGGGTGGTCTCCTGCGTAAGCAGGGAAAAAGACCTCTTCTTTGTGCCTGCGACGTATACCGTCCTGCGGCTGTTAAGCAGCTTCAGGTTGTGGGTGGTCAGCTTGACCTTCCTGTGTTCAGCATTGAAGGAAGCCGTGACCCGGTTGATATTGCAACCAAGGCTCTGGAACACGCAAAGCTCCATTCAAATGATGTGTTGATTGTGGACACGGCAGGTCGTCTTCATATTGATGAAGAACTGATGAATGAGCTTAAAAATATAAAAGCAAAAATTGAGCCCACCGAAATTCTTCTGGTGGTTGACTCCATGACGGGTCAGGATGCTGTTAATGTTGCCGAAACATTTAATTCGGAACTGGAGATTGACGGAGTTGTTCTCACAAAACTTGATGGTGATACTCGTGGCGGTGCGGCGATTTCGGTTCGTGCAGTTACAAACAAGCCTATTAAGTTCTGTGGTATGGGCGAAAAGCTCTCTGATTTGGAAGTTTTTCATCCCGAAAGAATGGCGTCAAGAATCCTCGGTATGGGTGATATGCTCAGCTTGATTGAAAAAGCCGAACAGGCTCTTGACGAGAAAAAGGCTCTGGAACTTGAACAGAAAATGCGGAGCGCAACCTTCACATTTGATGATTTTCTTGACCAGATGGAGCAGATGAAAAAAATGGGTCCTCTTGAACAGCTTATCGGTATGATTCCGGGAGTTAATAAACAGGCGCTTCAGGGGGCGAGTATAGATGAAAGAAAGCTACTTCACATTGAAGCGATGATAAAATCCATGACGAAAGGTGAACGGGAGCTTCGAGATAAGCTCACTCCCAAACGTCGTGAAAGAATTGCAAAGGGAAGCGGAACCACAATAGGCGAAGTTAATGCTCTTGTGAAGCAGTTCGAGCAGATGCAGAAGATGATGAAGGCAATGTCGGGCGGCAAGATGATGAAGCAGATGGGTCGTCTGGGCAAAATGAGCAAGATGGGAAAAATGAAATTCCCCTTTTAACAACAAAATTTGAAAATTATTAAATTAATATATTTTTGGAGGTAATTTATTATGGCAGTAAAAATTCGTTTGAGAAGAATGGGTGCAAAGAAGGCTCCTTTCTACAGAGTAGTGGTAGCAGATTCAAGATACCCCAGAGACGGCAGATTCATTGAACAGGTTGGTACTTATAACCCCATGACAAAGCCTGCTGCAGTTGAATTTGATGCAGAAAAGGTTGCAACATGGATTAAGAACGGTGCTCAGCCCACAGATACAGTTAAGCGTCTTCTCAAGGAAAAGGGTATTATCTAATTTCCGGGGGAATATTTACACTGTGATGATTTGAAGCGGCAAGTTGCTTTGAGCAATTTGTCTGCTTTGAACTGTGTGAACCGAATTTGGAGGAAACAA
>JAZRMZ010000131.1:0-7245 GCA_045647905.1 Clostridia bacterium | reverse complement strand
AGCTTCTTGAAGTAACACCAAAAAGCCTCCGTCTGAGAAAGCGAATTCTGGACACACAGCTCCGACTCAAAGCAAAAGCCCGTGAAAAGAATTAAAAATATATGAATTTACCCAAACGAAAACCCACAAGATTAAAAGAATATGATTATGGAACACCGGGAGCATATTTTATCACCATATGTACGCATAACAGACAATGCGTATTGTCAAAGATTGTTGTAGGGGAGGGTCTCTGTGCCCTCCCGCAAAATACACTAACGCCAATAGGAAATGAAATTAAAAAATCCATACAATATATTAACGATAACTATATTGGTATTACCATTGATAAATATGTTATAATGCCAAATCATATACATTTAATTGTAAATATAAACAATTCGGGAGGGCATGGAAACCCTCCCCTACAAGATATAATCGGGCAATTAAAATCGTATACAACAAACAAATTTGGCAACACCCTTTGGCAAAGGTCATTTCACGACCATATAATCCGGGGGGACGTGGATTTTCAAAAGATATGGGAATATATTGATACAAATGTGTTAAGATGGGAAAAAGACTGTTATTACGAAAGGTCGTAGCGATTCGCTACGACCTTTTGATATGCCTTTTTTATTCACTTTTCTTAAATAAGGAACTTGTCGTGAATTGCCTGAACAGCCTTCTCGGCATTTGCAACGTTCACAAGAACAGAAATCTTTGTTTCTGATGTTGAAATCATATGAATGTTGATTCCTGCTTCATAGAGAGCTTCAAACATCTTTGCGGCAACGCCGGGATTGTTTGTCATACCTGCACCAACAATTGAAACCTTGCTGATGTCTTCACGGTGTGAAATATCTTCATAGCAAAGAGCATTCTTTTCAGCAGCCAGAAGCTCAAGAGCCTCGTTGAGGTTGTTCTTTGTAACTGTGAATGAAATATCCTTTTTGCCTTCTCTGCCGATTGACTGAAGGATTACGTCAACATTGATATTCTTGCCTGCCAGCAATGAGAACACCTTGAACGCAATGCCGGGTTTATCTTCAAGACCGATTATTGCAATACGAGCAACGTCATTGTCACGTGCCACGCCTCTGATTAACATTTTTTCCACGGAAACCGCCTCCTTAACAATTGTTCCATCAACTTTTTCAAAACTGGATTTAACTTCGAGCTTAACACCGTATTTCTTTGCCATTTCAACCGAACGGTTGTGGAGCACGTTTGCACCAAGGCTTGCAAGGTCAAGCATTTCGTCGTATGTGATTTCATCGAGCTTCTTTGCCGATTTCACAATACGGGGGTCGGCGGTGTAAACACCGTCAACGTCTGTATAAATTTCGCACTTGTCTGCATGAACCGCAGCCGCAATCGCAACAGCCGAAGTATCACTTCCGCCTCTGCCGAGCGTGGTTATGTTGTCATACTTGTCAAGACCCTGAAATCCTGCAACAATAACAATCTTCTTCTGGTCAAGCTCCGCCATGATTCTCTCGGTGTCAACCTTGTGAATACGTGCGTTGCCTGCGTGTGAATTTGTGAGGAAGCCTGCCTGCCAGCCCGTGAGGGAAACAACAGGACAACCAATCTTTTCAATCGCCATTGCTAACAGCGCAATTGAAATCTGCTCACCTGATGCAAGAAGCATATCCATTTCACGCTTTGAAGGACTGCTGTTGATTTCATAAGCCTTTTCGATGAGATCATCTGTTGTGTCACCCTGTGCCGAAACAACCACAACAACCGAATTGCCTGCACGGTAAGTATCAACAACACGGTTTGCAACGTTGTTCACCTTGGCTGCGTCAGCAACAGAGCTTCCGCCGAATTTCTGAACGATAATTGCCAATTAAAAAACCTCCGATACATTTTAAATACATAATTATATGAAAAGCTCATTCGTTGAAGGAATGAGAGTTTTCCGATTATTCGCCAATCAGTCTCAGCATTGAAACTGCTTTGCAGCCCTTTTCTTCGGCTGTCTTGATGAAGTTTTCAAGTTCATCGCCTGTGAGAGCATTGGTCAGAACTGCAAATTCATCCTTATATTCTTCGTCATTGAACACAACAACTGTGCAGCCCTCAAGCCCTGAAACACGGCCGCCCTCAAATCTCACATAATAGGGATACTTCTGGAGCTTGCCGTCAGACTGATTTTCTTCTTTATATTCATTCCATTTTATGATGATATTAACGCCCTGGTGCTTGATTGCATCAACAACGTCGGCAACAACAGCATTTGCTGTGGGGAGCTTTCCTGCGCCTCTGCCGTAAAACATAACATCACCAAGGTCATCGCCCTTGACGATGATGCCGTTGAACACATCGTTGATACCTGCAAGGGGATTTGTCTTTGGCACAAATGCAGGGAACACAGCCGCATAAACACCGCCGTCTTCTGCCTTTGTTGCGTGACCAATGAGCTTGATTGAATAACCCAGCTTTTCGGCATAAGCCACGTCAGACGCCGAAATTTTTGTTATGCCCTCGGTGGGGATTCTGTCGGTTTTAACTTCGTTTCCGAATGCAAGTGCCGAAAGAATTGCAATCTTGCGGCAAGTGTCGTGACCTTCAACATCCGCTGTGGGGTCAGCCTCGGCATAGCCCTTTTGCTGTGCGGCACGGAGAGCATTTTCAAAGCTCTCGCCCTTCTGGAACATCTGAGTGAGAATATAGTTTGTTGTTCCGTTGAGGATACCGAACACGTCTGTTGCTTCCCCTGCTGTCAGACATGAGAACATGGGTCTGATGATGGGAATACCGCCGCCAACCGATGCCTCAAAAAGATAGTTGAGGTTGCGTTCTCTTGCAATCTGCATCAACTCTGTTCCGTGAGCCGCAACAAGCTCCTTGTTTGAAGTAATAACGCTCTTTCCTGCAAGAAGAAGCTGTTTTGAGAACTCATAGGCAGGCTTTGTTCCGCCCATTGTTTCAACAACGATGCCAACCTCCGGGTCGTTCAAAATGTCGTTAAAATCCTTTGTGAAGCACTTAAACTCGCTGTCGGGGAAGTCCCTGAGGTCAAGAATATGTGCGATTTCAATGGGTTCGCCGCATTTTTTGATAAGCATTTCCTGATTCTTTGTCACAACTTCGCCGACACCTGAACCAACAACGCCAAATCCCATAATTGCAATTTTCATATATATCATTTCCTTTCATGCAAACACTCTGTCAAAACACAAAATGTACATATACAAATAGATAATACCATAATACAACAAAATCCCCTTGCCGTCAAGGTTTTTTTTGCCAAACATTCAGACTCTTTTTATTGTTTTTATATCATTTTTTTACGGATGTATGTTAATGATGCAAAATGCAGTCAAATCACCAAAGTAACAAAGAGTCGTCACCCTGAGCGCAAGCGAAGGGTCTTTCACGGTAAATCAGCCAACCCCATCCATTGACAAAACAACGGTCTGAACCGCAAAATGCAATCCAGACCGCTTTTCTTTAATTATCGTTACACTCAGGATGACCTTGATTGTGTTGAGTTAATATCATTCTGAGCCATTGACGAAGAATCTTTTCCGAAATTATAACTCAATTTTCTTTGAAATTGCCGCAAAGAAAAGATTTTTATCAACAATATGAATCTTTGCATACGCCGCATCACTCCGTTTGGGAATTGAAACTGTTGTAACATCATCTGTCACAAGCACATCCGACGCAATTGAAAGCATTCTGTCGTTTTTATCATAAAGTGCAGCATAATAATTCAAATCTCCTGCATTATCATCAATTGAAATACCAAAATACCAGTCATATTCATCCTCTGTCAAATCAACCTCAATTTCGCCAAGTATGCGTTCTGCTTTTGCAGTCAGCTTAACATCAGATTCAAGAATAAATTCATATGTTTCATCTGCGCAAACACATCTGCCATCTGCATACCATCCCTTGAAACCGTAACCTGAGTTTGCTGTTGCGGTTAAAGTAATTGCCGCACCCTTTAAATAGGTTCCCGATTCTGCACCGGTCACAGTTACATTTTGCCCCGCAACATTAAGGCTTGCAAGATTTTCGCTGCTTACAACAGCATAGATTCCGTCCGTAGTCAGATTATAATTTTCTGCACTTTCGCCGGTGAGTGTGAGGTTTGTCAATTTCACAACAACCTCGTCCGATTCCGCAATGGTTGAAGCATTTTCACCAACCGAAAGTGTACTCAAAGAATTATAATACGCTCCTCTGATTCTTACATCATCAGGGCCTTTGACAATCACAACATCGGTAACTCTGCCGTCATATGCTCTCACAAAAACATTGTCGGTAATCAGCTTGGCATCTTCAATATCAACATTTTCAAAGGTCTCACCGTCTATTGCTATGTCAACGGCCGTCACTTCCTCGTCATAGAAGTCTGCAAAATACTTAAAACTTGATGTAGAACCGCTGTCAACCGACAGTTTTCTGCCGTTTGCATCAATAACGATGATGTTATCAGCGTGTGAAAGCTTAAAGTCCTGACCGTCTATTGTTGCAACGGTTGATGTCTCTTTGTAATTCTCTACAACACCGCCTGCAAACGCTTCTGCTCCCCAATCATCGTATCTTTTATTAAAATATACCTCATATCCATCGGGGCTGTCAGCATAATTTGCTCTTACGCCTTCATCAAAATCGTACACAATTTCAAGTGCATCAATAATACCATTCTTGTTGATGTTCAGCTTCACAATATCCCCCGGTGTGAGATAACGTTCAACTTCGTCATATACCTCCCATGTTGTATCTGCAATAATTGTTTCACCGTTTGAAAAATACTTTATTGACAAAATTCGCTCGCCGTCCATATTCTCAGAAGTCCCAACATTCTCAATAACAGCAAATCCCGCTTTGGGGCTGACCACACCTTCAACACGCTTCACAATAACAATATTATATGCCTTGACATCCTCTGTGGCATAATGTCCCCAAACCTCATAGGTTACACCGTCAATCAAATCCTCCGTTGTTCCCTCGTACGAAGCCTCTGCATCCCATTCATCAACAAAGAAAACTGAGGCATTTTCATCAACATCAAAGCCGTTCACAAAACTGCTGTTTGCGGCATCAAACTCCAGCTCTTCAGCACCTGCAAACATACCGCCTGTGAGTTCTTCGTCATTATCTGCCATAGCGATATTTGTAATTTCGTCAGAAGAGTTCGCAGAATACTTAATTACTCTGTTCGCAAAAACTTCATTAATGGTATCTTGAGTATAATCATCCGCATTGAATATTCCGCCATTAAGCTCAGCATTTGCACTGACATTAAGAGCAACAACACCATCAGCTGTAACAAGCTGAAGAATCGCTGTCTGAGTGCCTGCGAACATATCTTCGTCAACTGCAGCAGCTGTTACATAAGCATAGCCTGTTTTTCCTTCATTTTCGGGAGTATCAGGAGCTTCAGGAAGCACAGGCCCTTCAACATCTGCCGAAATTATAACTATATTATAGTCCATCGCCGTTTCGTCAACATATCTGCCTAAAATATTATAAAACTCGCCATCAACAAGTTCATTTTTCAAGCCCAAATGCGAATCTTCACTATCATATGGGTCAATAAAGAAAATAAACGCATTGGCATCCATATCAAATCTGTCAATAAAACAATTATCAGCCGAATCATACTCAGCAGATACAGATTCATCGTACATATAACCATATGTTGCGTCATAATAATCCAATGTTATGATTGATGTAATTTCCTCAGAAGAATTCATTATAGGATATATCATCTGACCTTTAAGAGCTTTGAGTTCATCCCTGTTATTATCAGCATTAACCGATGAACCGTTGAGCTTTGCACCCATTCCCTTCAGATTGAAATCCTTAAGCCCCTCTGCCGTCACAAGTTGAATAACCGCAGTTGAATAGTCTGCAAAAGCCTCTTCCTTGAATCCAACGTTCATCACATATGCATAATCACACTCAATGCTCGTTGCAGGCTCGTTTTCCTCACGGTATGCCGCAATTCTGCCGTACTTGTCAATGTAAAATTCGCCGCCGTCACCAACCATCACGCCATCCATACCATAAGCACCTGCGGTTGCATCATATTTAACACCATTAATTGTATATGCTTTTCCCGTTGCCGAGGTTAATGACGTGCTTTCCCCTGTGATTGTTCCCACAACAGGACTGTCAATCACTTCCGCAACAATATAGGCTGCATCATCCGAAGCCGCATATATTGACAGCACATCCCATTCTTCCAGCTTTGAAAGGGTAATCGCTTTGTCGTTTTTGATTACCTTTACCATACGTTCGGTTTCATCTTCATAATATTCAAGCTCGCAAATGCCATTAAGAATCGTTTCGTTTTTGAATGACACAAAGCCGTATTCAGAAAAATCAACAACAGCGGTTTCCGCAATCTCAACAAATATCACATCATAACCGTAAACATCATCATTGTCAATAAGGGTAATCTGACCGCTGTCAATTGAACAAGCACCCTCGGGCACAATATCGCCAAAAATATCGTCAATCTGATAACCGCCCATATTGTTATAAACCACGGTAACATTATCATCAAGGCGTACCGACGTCGTTCTATAAGCCGTTTCCGATTCATAATATTCAAATTTGCCCGAAGCATTAATCTGGTCAAACTGACTGAGCCCGATTGTAAAAGAATCGTTTCTTTGGGAATCCTCCTCAATCTTAATAATTTCCCAAGCATTATCAACCTCACGGACATATGCTATAACGGATTTACCGATTAATTCACCTGCATTTGAACTACCCACAAGGAATGAACTAACTTCCAAATCTGTATTTGCCTCAACAATATCAATTACAACTGCTTCAGCCTCGTCTGTATTAAGCTCTTTATCATACCCAATACCGGTATACGCATTTTCCGTCACAACACCTCTGATTTTCACGCATCCCTGCTGAACCATCACGTCTTCAACATCTTCTGCCGTCATATCAGATTGCAGTTCGAGTTTAACTTTGTCAAAATCAAGACTCACCTTATCTGCATCCTCGGGTGAAAGTCCCAGAAATTCTGCCTGACGGTTATCAAGGTCAATTGACGAAAGCATAATGTCCTTTTTAGCCCCTTGTGCCATAGCGGTCATTGGAACAAACGACATCAGCATAACAAAACAAAGTACCATTGCAACAATTCTTTTTTTCATTTGTTGTCATCTCCTTTTATGTAACGATTATAATCATTGTCGTGGAAACGGCAGAATGCCGTTTTAAGCGGAATATCTTCCGCAACTTTCAAGCTATTAGCTTGAAAGCCACGCATGATTG
>JAZRMZ010000130.1:0-10145 GCA_045647905.1 Clostridia bacterium | reverse complement strand
AATGCCAACTTCTTCCCCACCGCTGTCCTAAGCAGCTCCTGCGGCTGCCATACCGGCAGGACCACCGCCGATAATTACAATATCATGATTCAGCATGGTTCGTCCTCCCGTTAGATTTTTCCGTACAATGGCTCGGAGCCTTTGCCGTTTTTGGTTACAGTTTCCATTGGAATACCCAGTTCTTCCGCAATCAGTTTCATAACATAAGGAGAGCAGAAGCCGCCCTGACAACGTCCCATCTGAGCTCTTGTTCTGCGTTTTACTCCATCAAGAGTTGTTGCCTTTGGATTTGTGCGTATTGCCTTTAGGATTTCGCCCTCGGTAACATTTTCGCATCTGCACACGATTTTTCCGTATGAGGGGTCTTCCTTTATAAGCTGATTTTTTTCATCCTCCGCCATTTCAGAAAACTTTTCGACAGATTCTCTGTACGGATTAAAGTCGTCACGCTTTGCAAACTTAAATCCGTTGTTTTCAAGAAGCTCAACAACATATTCTGCAATGGCAGGCGATGCCGAAAGTCCGGGCGATTCAATTCCTGCCACATTGACAAAACCTCGCATGGGCATATTTATTATAAAATCTCCTGAACTGCCCACCGAGCGCAACCCGCAAAAGGATGTTATGGTCAGATTAAGGGGAATGTTTTTAACCATTCTTGAAGCTTCAGCAATTATTTTATCAAATCCGGCTCTCTCCGTTCTGCGGTTTTCCTTATCCTCACCGTCAACAGCGGTGGGGCCCAAAATCAAATTTCCGTGAACCGTGGGAGAAACAAGTATACCCTTTCCCATTTTCGTTGGAACCGTAAACAAGGTATGATTCACAACGCCCCCGGCTTCTCTGTCAAGAAGGATATATTCGCCCTTTCTGGGATGCACATCAAAAGAGGTATCTCCTGCCATGTGTGCAACCTCATCAGAATAAATACCTGCCGCATTGATAACCGTTTTTGCAAGTATACTTTTTTCGTTATCTATACATATCTCAAACTTGTTTTCATGCTTGTTGATTTTTCTTACGGTATGATTCAGTTTAAGCTCAACACCGTTATCCATGGCATTACCGATTGCGGCTTCCGCCAGTCCGTAAGGACATACAATTGCGCCCGTGGGAGCATAAAGTGCCCATTCAACCAAATCGGAAATATTGGGTTCCAACTCTTTTATTCGTTCGCGACCAATTATTTCAAGACCTTCAATTCCGTTTTTTATGCCGTTTTCCATTATTCCTTCAAGAGTCTTTTTGTCCTCATTGCTGTACCCAAGCACAAGAGAACCGTTGCGCCTGTATCTGACACCAAGCTCACGGCAAATCTCCTCCATCATATCAGAACCTCGCTTGTTCAGCAATGCTTTGAGGCTTCCTGCCTTTGCATCAAAACCACCATGGACAATTGCAGAGTTTGCCTTTGTTGCACCCATGGCAACATCCGAAGCTTTTTCAAGAATACAAATCTTCAGTTTGTATTCCGCCATTTTTCGGGCTATCATTCCACCCACAACACCTGCACCGATAATTACAACATCATACATTTCAAATCCTCCTGTAACGCAAAAAAAGACGCACCAAAACAAACATAAATATGTATGTTTGTTTTGATACGTCTCCAATTCTCTGTATCTGTAATATATAATAACTTTTTTTCAGCAAAAAGTCAAGAGAAATTTTTATTTTATTTCAAAAGTCTGTCGCGGTATTTTCCAAAAGTTCTATTCATAAATCTCAAAACCGGTCCAACTGAAAGTGCCGTCACAACGGTTCCCACACTTACAGTCACCAATGAACCAAAAGCTATGAAACACGCCGTAATTGAAATCACAACAGCCGTAACGTCATAGCAAATCTTCACCTTGGGGAAATCAGTATTTGCTTTTTTTGCAATTGCCTGCTGCAAGCCTTCAGGAGGCTGTTGCATAATATTTGCAGGGACATAGAAAAACAATCCCAGCGAAATCAAAAGAATACTTGCGGCAAACTCAATTATACGGAACCACAAATCTTCAGGCAACGGAACATTCGCCATAACACCGTTGGTAAAACTGGTGAAATATCCGTATACAAGACCAACAAAAAACTGTAAAAGATAAATCACCTTAAAATCCCGTCTGAGCACCAGAGCCTCGATTCCAAGCAAAACTGTATAATAAATCACCGTGGCAACGCCCATATCAATTCCCCAGATTCGCTGCGCCGTATACGGAATTGAGCTTACGGGCGAAACCCCGAAATTTGCCTTTACCGAAGCCGCCACACCCAAAGCCAGTATGAACAGGCCACAAAAATACATAATTAATCTTGTTACAATATTCTTCACCTGAACACCTCTTAAATACTAAACATTTTCAATGCGGGAATAACATTTGAAAGTGCATCCAGCACAGATGAAATCAAAATCAACACAATGCATACAGGTGCCGCATATTTGATGATGAAAACAAAGAGCTTTTCACGTTTGAATTCTGATGACAGCTTCACTTCTTCAATAACAGCTTTGGGCTTTATCACATAGCCCACAAATATACAGGTAAGAAAGGCAACAACAGGCATCAACACATTGTTACTGATAAAATCAAAGAAGTCAAGGAACTGCATGCCGATAATCGTCACACCTGCCCACGGTCCGTAACCCAATGTTGAAGGAAGTCCCACAAGCACCGCACCGATAAATACAACAAGACATGATTTTTTTCTGTTCAGTTTGAATTTGTCGCTAATAATGGACACAACAGTTTCCATAAGGGAAATTGACGATGTGAGTGCGGCAAACAAAACAAGAATAAAGAACGCAGCCCCAACAATATGTCCGATTGTTCCCATACTCTTGAATACGTTTGGCAAAACAGCAAACATAAGAGTGGGTCCCTTTGCAACATCTGCATCCGAACCCGACACGGCAAACACCGCAGGAATAATCATCAGACCTGCAAAAAAGGCAATCCCTGTGTCAAAAATCTCAATATTTGTCACCGATGATTCAAGGTTAACGTCCTTTTTCATATATGAACCGTATGTAATCATAATACCCATAGCAAGGGACATGGAGTAAAACAATTGTCCCATTGCCGCAAGAACTGTTGTTGCTGAAAAATGACTGAAATCAGGAATAAGATAATACTTCAAACCTTCAAAATTGCCGTCAGCACCATCAAGATAAACCGAATATGCCGCAATGGCAACCGTGAGAACAACAAGCACAGGCATCATAATCTTGCTTACCTTTTCAATTCCCTTTTCAACACCGAAAAGAACAACAAGCGCCGTCAGTCCGATGAACAGCATAAACCATCCGATTGGCTCCCATGTTGATGTGATAAATGTTCCAAAATACCCATCTGCCGCTGTTGCAAAACCGTTTCCTGAAACAAATGCAACCAGGTATTTTGTAACCCATCCGCCGATAACCGAATAATAGGGAAGGATTATTGCAGGAACAACTGCCGCAAGAAGTCCAACAAAAGCGTACTTCTTGTTCAACTTTTTAAAAGCCCCAATGGCACTGAGTCCTGTTTTGCGACCAATTGCAATTTCAGCAGTCATCAGAGCAAAGCCGAGGGTAACAGCCAACACAAGATAAACAAGCAGAAAAATTCCTCCGCCGTACTTTGCGGCAAGATATGGAAATCTCCATATATTTCCGAGTCCAACAGCCGATCCTGCCGCCGCAAGAACAAAACCTATTTTACCGGTAAAGCTACTTCTTTTTTCATTCATTCTTTTTTTCTCCCTAAAATAATATATTTAACGATAATTATACAATACTTTTCCAAAAAAATCAATTAATTTATTAAATTTTTCTTTTTTTGACAGATTATTTGAGCCAATAATCCAAAAAGATTCTTCGCCTGGCACAGAATGGACACAATCAAGTTTATTCATATGTCATCCTGAGCCAAGGGCGAAGAATCTTCACAACAAATTTAATAACTTATTATAACCGTACTTGACGCATCATCCCACTGCACATCGCACTTAAAGGCTTCGCTGACCGCACGCACAGGTACCAGGGTTCTGCCATTGAGAATTTTGGGTGCAACATCCAAAAGAATTTCTTCTCCGTTTACCCACATGGAATTATCTCCCACAGACATATTAATTGTAATATTATCTTTAACCGATACAATGCTTTGAGTTTCATCAATCCATTGAACCTCCGCACCAAGTGCTTCAAATATTTTTCTGAGAGGAACAAGGGTTCTGTTATTTTCAAGAACAGGGGGTTGGTCAAATTCCACCATTTTTCCATTAATCATAACCTTTATCTCGTTTTGAACCTGACTCATCGACACATCTGGCTCGGCACCGAATCTGACAACATCACCATTCTTATACAGCACGTATTCCTTCGAAACACCATAAGATGAAATTTTCAATGTATGTCTTCCGTCGCTCAAATCAGATATACCAAGATTGCATTTGTACGGTATCTGATTTGATGAATGATACCACACATCATCTATATAATAGTTAACCGAAAGTTCAGGCTGGTTTGCAATATACGCAAATGTATACAACGGAACATATCCGTCTTTTGCAAACAAAGTTCCTGCATCATTTGCCGGTTGGAATACAAATTCAGAATTCTTTCCGTATTCGGTTATGTACGCACCACTGTTTTTTGCTTCATTAAAAATATCAACAGCATATTCATAATCTGAAATATTAAACTTTTCAATCTCGTCGGCTCTGTAAACATCAAAATAATTTATCATTTTGATTTGAGGATACTTCATAACAAGATACCAGAACAAGTTCCTCAGACGAGGAGTTGCCCATTCCTGACAATCTTCATTATAGCTGTTGCTTGTTGTTACACCGCTTTCGCTTATCATCACCGGCTTGTTTATACCGTTTTCTGCCATAAATTCCATAAGGGGCTTGATTTTGTTTGTTGCCCACGCAAAATCACTTGTCATAAAATAAACGCTGCTTTTATACTCGGCATTTTTATCTCCCATAAAATATTTTACCATATAACAGCTCACGCCAACCCAGTCAACGTATTCATCGCCGGGGTAAAAATATTCCATCGGTCTGTCCAGCGCACCAAGGTCATTGGGTGACCATACCATTGCAAGATTGGGATATTCATGAACCATATCCGCAACCCTTCTGAAAATTTCAATATACAATTCAGGGTCATCACCAAGATTTGAACAGTTCATTTCATTGGCAAATCTGATAAACATCGGCTTGCCATACGCATTAAGGTTTTCCAGCGTGCGTCTCACATGGTCATAGTCAACATTTGCCATATCATAAATGGTCCATCCGACCATTGTAACAACATTATCATTTTTCACCATTACGTTTGCCGGATAATACAAGTCAGACTCATTCATCTCATCAATATTAACAAGATATGACCCCAATGGCATAAGTTTATCGGAAAAACCTGCAACCGCACCCATGTACGCACCGCCTCTCGGCTCATATTTTGCACCGTAATAGGGCGATTTTTCAATATCCGCCTGGGCATACAGTTCAAAGGCGGTTTCATTCACCATATCTGTTTTTTCATAATACAATTCTCCCCAGTCAGGTTCAGGAAAATTAAAGGCCGATACCGTTGAAGACCCTATAAAAAACACATAAAGGCTCAACATGATTAATGACAAAATTCTTTTCTTCATTTGAAAATACTCCCTTAAAATATTTTATTTGTTTAAAATGCACCACAATGCAACTTAATTGTCATTATACACCTAAATTTCCAAAATGTCAAAACAATTTAAAAAAGGTATGCATCCAAGCAATCAAAAAAGCTTTTCTGCATACCTCTTTGCTTTTATCCGAAACTATATTTCAAAAGTTCCCAAAAGCGGGCAATGGTCAGACGAATCAAGTGTCTTCTGAGTTGTGAGAATCTCAAACTTTTTCGCCTTTATTTTCTTGTCGCCGTATGTAAAAATATAATCAAGGTTGCGAACAGGCAATGCTCCATCCACATAAATCCCTTTTTCGTTCAAAATGGGATATTCATGATGAGTGAGCACATCCGTTGTTTCATCAGCATTGTGCCTTATATCACAAAAACCTTCCTGAAGCATTTTCTTATAAGGCTCATCACCCTGGTCTGAGTTGAATCCGTTGTTGAAATCGCCGCCGATTATTGCAGGGATATTATATTTTTTGGTGATTTCCTCACAGAAAGCCTTGAGTTCAGCTACATTCTGCAGTCTCTGAAGATTATCTTCTTCACCCCTGAACATCCACCAGAAATGAGTTGATGCCACCAAGACTTTTTTCATTGTGGCTTTATCTTCAAGGACAGCCCATGTAACAGACTTGGAATTTGCATCATTGTATCCTTCATACAAAAAATATCCACTATCAATCACATTGTACTTTATTGTTTTATAAAAAACAGGAGTATAGTTTCTATCAGCAAATTCGGGACATATTTCCGTATAAGATTCCTTCATCAACTCAGGCAAAGGTGCAGCCCCGGCACGGTTGGTGCCGGGTCCGCATTCCTGAAAGCAACATACATCTGCATCAAAATCTTTTATAAGAGACGCAATCAACGTATTTCGGTATTCACTTGGATTATAATTCCATACATTTTGACAATAAACTTTCATGTCATGCCTGTTTCCTTTCAAATTTGTTTTATTCATACGAATAAACTAATATCAGTTGAGGATTACCGGTGTTTGAATATACCATAGCTTTATACCGATCAACCCCCGCAAACTGATGTGCATCAGAAGCTTCTGTAATTGATGTTCCTCTGTTGGATTCTTCAACAACCAAAACCTTCGAGAAAGCATCTTTCAAATAAATTTCCCGATTTCCCGCAATTGTAGTAACAGTCAATGTGTTTTTAGTTGCTGAACTTATGCTTCCAAACTGATATCTGTAAGAACCGTTGTAATAATCGGGATAGTTTCCGCCCACAGTATACCATGTATCACCCATGGGAGCATCGCCGCCCACAGGCTCAATAGATGGGTTGAAATCAAAAATTCGTTCTGCTGCTCTGACAATGCTCCCCTGAGTCTGATAACGGATAATATCACCGAATCCAATATCGGTAACAGATTTTGCGTATTTTTCCTTTTCCGCATCTGGTAATGCAACAAAAGCACTTAGATCAACCCAGTTTTTGCTGCCCGTAGTATTCCTGAGACATTCAGGTTTTTCCTGATACAAAAGTCCCGTTTCAATCATACCGAGGTCTTCCTTTGCCATAAATGAAACTTCCTTCTGTGTTTCAACATCCAAGCCCTTGACTTGTACCACAATATCACCATCGGCAGACATTGTCTTTGTAACCTCTTTTACCACCAACTGAGGTGCAGAAGTGCTTGTTATAGTTGTGAGCATACCGCCACTTGGTGCCATAGCAGAAGCGCTGTATGAATTTGTGGTTACAAAAATCATCGGATAGCCTTCCTCATCAGGCATATATCCCTGAAGATTCTGTGTTTTGTTGGAACGGTTTCCGGCAATATCCAGAACCGTTGACATGCTGTACAGTTCGTCAAAATCCGTATCTGTCGTGAAAGATCCTGCAACAATGGGCAACACAAATGTTGGCGTGTCAGCCTTTGCCTGACTAATCATTAGATGCTTGCTCCAGAAAGCCGATGAATCTTTTGTAAACATACCTTCCGTAATTTTTGTATCCATTTTACTGAATGTAATACCGTCGTCTGCTTCAGCATCACTTTGAACAATTGTGTCAATTGCTCTGAGCTCTCCGTTCCCGTTGAGCTTGTATCTGAAAAGCTCCTTGTCATAAACATTCTGTCCTGCCGCTCTATTCAGAGCCGATGCAAATTCAGCTTTTTTCAGAGTTACGCCGTCAACTGTAATTTTGTCCGCGACAGAATATACCTCCCATTTTTCATCCTGGGTAAATAACTTGAAACTGATGTCGGTTGAAATGAGCTGTTCTATTCCGTATGTCTGGGAAAAGGCAACCTTCCAGTCGGTAGATGAAGCCTCTTCATCCCTTTGAATCCAAAGGATTTCACCTGCTTCGTCAATATATGCTGTTACCGCATCTCCGCTCTTTACGCCCGAATTATCAATGTTACTACCAAACGAAATAGAATATTTTACGTTGTCAATAACCGCTGTGGTATCCGACAAAGCCGTCAACTTGCCGTAAATCGGCTCATTATAGAGAATTATTCTGCAATTTTTACCGTCAGGAGTTGAATACAACTTGATAACACTGTTTTTTGTCACCTTTCGTATGGCCTGATTCTTGCCATGCATATCAGTTAACGAAAGGTTTTCAAGCTTCACGGTTTTCCGATTACCCTTTGTGTCCACAATTGTCAGTTCTTCATCGTCAGAAAAGGCACTTGCCAGATAGTGAAGGGTGTATTCTTCAATGAAAACAACATCATATCCGCTTTCACCGTCATTGTTAACCAATCGAAGCTGACCATTTTTGATAAGCAAATCCGATGCCTTAAAATACGGGTCTGCAACACCGTTTTTGATAACATAAAAACCATCGGAAAGGTTATAGCTTTTTTCTTTTCCTTCTGCGTTTTCCGCCTTTATTCGTCCGGCTGAAATATCAGATACCGTTGAAGTCAGATTTGACGCAGGCAAAACAACCTCAGTATTTTTGTCTGTCTGCCAAGCATAGAAGATTTCTCCGCTGTCTATGTAGGATGCAGCAATAACAGATTTTCCGAGATATGCATCAAGAACACCCTTGGAATCCGTAAAGGTTGTACCGCCAATAACCGCAATCTGTTCATCGGCTTTTTCATTTCCGTCAAGAGTGCTGATACTGTTTTCTTCAACTATACCTTCGGTGAGAACAACATTGTAACGGCTTCTGAGCAAGTCTTCACCCTTTTCATAATGAACCATTTCCGGCTCCATAACAGATATTCTGTATTCGGGAGCAAGAAGCGCATTATAGATCACCGTTGCAATATCCCCTCGGCTTATGGGCTCGTCATAGGATTCCATAGGAACGTCCTTGAACAAATCCATATCCTCAACAAGCTTCAAGAGCCTTGCGTTCATATTCATTTCTGTGAATATGCTCACAACATCACTGTAACCAATTGCACGAAGGGTCATATACATAATTTCACCCTTCGTCACATACTCATTTGGCTTAAAATAAGCCGTTCCGTCACCGGTAATGTAACCCGAATTATATGCCGCACACACTCCGTCATAATTCTTGTGATTTTGCGGAACATCCGCAAAAGGCATTTCACCACCCGCTGAACCGCCAAAGGCATCAACAATCGCCTGCGCAGCTTCGGCACGGGTCATAAGATGATCAACGCCATAGATGTTTTCATTAACCGGTTGTGTGAGACCTAAGTATGACAAAAGGGTAATTGCATTCTCCTGCTTTGAACCTGCAACATCATCTCCCAGAATAATCGCATTGGGGTCAACAAGCTCACCGTAGATTTCCATTTCCGCCAACACTAAGATAAATAAGTCTGTCTTAACCGCTCTTACATAACGGTAAGGTGTTTTTAGTGTAATTGGAATTTCAACCGGTTCACGAAAAGGTGCCGGAGTTTCGCCAAGTGCCATTACACGTTCTTTTTGCGAAAAATCCGGTGTATTTGAAAACTCAAGTGCAACTCTCATTCTGTATTCGGGCGGCTCAAGATCAGGACGGGTATGAAGAACAACAGAGGTGATTCTGTAAGCCTCTTGCAAATCTATCATAATATTTTCTGCAGCTCTCAATTCACCACGTACCCAGATTGTCCCGGGATTTCCGTCATTAATATGCTCCACTTTGTAGGCAGTGTGGGTTGAGCTTGCCACAGCCGGCTTGCCGAGAGCAAGGTTATCACCGCTTGCCGAAACAGAAATGGGTTGAATAAATAATGTACTTACAACAAGAGTAAGACTTAATATTAATGTAACTATTCTTTTCAAATTTCGTCCTCCTCTCTACTTCTCAATTATGTTTAAAAATCTGCGGAATATAACTGCCGCCTCTGCACGGGTTGCGTTGCCCGAAGGCTTAAAGCTTCCGTCTGTGTAGCCGTTGATAATTCCAAGTCCGTTCAAGGTGTTTACAGCATCCTTTGCATAATCAGAGATATTTGCCGAATCTGCAAATTCAGTTGTTTCGCCATCATATTCTATTCCCAGCTTCGCAAGGGCACGGCTGAGCATAACAGCAAGATCCTGTC
>JAZRMZ010000129.1:0-26892 GCA_045647905.1 Clostridia bacterium | reverse complement strand
TTCAAAGTGATTTACTTCAACTTTTGCTAAAGTACCAGAATTGAATATAAAGTTCGGAAAAAGGCTGTTCCAAATTGTTTGGAGCAGCCTTTTTGTATTAATTCCGTCAGAAAACATATAATAAACGTAGCTTGGCATAAGTTATCATACTTTTGTCAGACAGAAAACAAAAACAACGGGAGTGGATTTTTATGTTGATGACTGTTATGACGGTGACACAGTTTTGCTTTACCATTGTTATCGGATTATATTTTTTGGTTATGCTGAAAAGTCAGTATTCGGGAAAAAATTCAATGCACAGCGAAAGCGTTAAGGAGCTTGAACGGTTGAAAAAGCTGAACCGAATCAAGCTGACAGAACCTCTGACCGAAATGACAAGACCAAAGAAAATCAATGAAATTGTGGGTCAGGATGACGGGGTTAAGGCGCTCAGGTGCGCTTTATGCGGAAAAAATCCTCAGCACGTTTTGATATACGGCCCGCCCGGAGTGGGGAAAACCGCCGCATCAAGGGTGGTGCTGAACGAAGCTAAGAAAAATCCCGAATCGCCCTTTAAGGAATATTCAAAGTTTATTGAAGTTGATGCAACAACCATGCAGTATGATGAACGAAGCATTGCTGACCCTCTCATCGGTTCGGTTCACGACCCAATTTATCAGGGGGCGGGAGCTTATGGCCCTGCAGGCGTTCCCCAACCAAAGGAGGGGGCGGTTACGAGAGCTCACGGCGGTGTGCTTTTTGTTGATGAAATCGGCGAGCTGCCACCCATGCAGATGAACAGATTGCTGAAGGTTCTGGAAGACAGACGGGTTTACTTTGACAGCGCATATTACAGCTCCGAAAACAAGGAGATACCGGGACATATTCATGAAATGTTCAGAAACGGATTGCCTGCGGATTTCAGGCTTATTGGTGCAACAACCAGAATGCCCGATGAAATTCCTCCTGCACTCAGGTCAAGATGTGTTGAAGTGTTTTTTGAAAATCTGTCATATGAACAGGTACGGCGGATTGCCCGTGAAGCGGCGGCGAAGACCGACATGGAATTTGCTGACGAAATCTTTGATTTTGTTGCTCGGTTTGCGGACAACGGACGTGATGCCGTGAATATTGTTCAGACTGCCGAAAGCATTGCAAGGCTGGAAAAGCACGGAAGTGTTCAGAAATCGGATGTGGAGTGGGTTATTGAAACGGGGAAGTATTCACCACGATACGAAAAAAGAATTCCTTCCTTATGCAGAGTGGGGAGGGTTTCGGGGCTTGCGGTTTACGGCGGTTCTCAGGGGTGTGTGCTGGAGATTGAGGCTGTGACTCAGAAATGTGAAAAGGGTTGTGGACAGGTTACGGTGACAGGTGCGGTTGATGAGGAGGAAATATCGAACAACAGACAAAAGCTCAGACGGCAAAGCAGTATTTCGGCATCGGTGAAAAATGTGATGACGGTTTTGCAGTCGGAGATAGGGATACCGGTGAAGAATTATGATGTTCATATCAATTTCCCCAACAGTATTCCCGTTGACGGCCCATCGGCAGGAATTGCAATTTTTTGTGCGGTTTATTCGTCCCTGAAAAACATTGCGGTTGACGGACTTGTTGCAATGACGGGGGAGCTTTCGGTTTGCGGTGAGGTTTGCGGTGTTGGGGAAGTTCCTCTGAAAATACGTGTGGGGGTCAATGCAGGTGCGAAAAAGATAATCGTTCCCCGTGATAATTATCAGGAGCGGTTTGCGGATTTTGATGCGGAAATTATGCCCGTGACAAATATTTTTGAGGTTATTGATGCGGTATTTTGCGAAGGTAACATCCAAAATGACGTATTTCTTTCAAAAAAAACAGATAATATTGGAATAATTAGTGCTGAAGGGGTTGAAATTTTCAAAAAAAATTGATATAATATTACGGATAATGGGCAAAATATATCTATTTTGCTTCTGAAAGGATGTAAACGAACAAATGGCGAACAAAAGACATATACTGCCGCTTATTCCGCTCAGGGGAATTTCAATATTTCCCGGAATGGTTCTGCACTTTGATGTGGGACGAAAAAAATCAATTGCGGCTGTTGAATATGCAATGTCCTCCGGACAGCTGATTTTTCTCAGCTATCAGAAGGATATACTGACCGAGAACCCCAAAAAGGAAGATGTTTCAAAAATCGGCGTTGTTGCTGAAGTGAAGCAGATTCTGAGACTTCCCGACGGAAGCCTCAGGGTTTTGGTTGAGGGGCTTTTCAGGGCAGGGATGACAAGCTTCATTGATGATGAAAAATTCATAAGTGCAAGTGTTGTGAAAAAGCGTGATATTCCCTGCGAGGATATGATTCAGGAGCAGGTTCTGATGCGAAAGATTCAGAAGCTCCTTGAGGATTATTTCAATCTTTATGAAAAGATGAATCCCGAAATTGCGGCATCTATGCTTGAAATCGAAGATGCAGGTGAGCTTGCCGACATAACTGCAAACAACTTTCCTCTCAAACCTCACGAAAAGCAGATTATTCTTGAGGAGCTTGACGTGAGAACACGAATGGAAAAGCTCATTGCTCTTATGGAAAATGAAAATAATATTATGGAAGTTGAGCAGGGTGTTATGTCAAAGCTGAAAAACAGTCTTGACAAAAATCAGCGTGACTATATCCTCCGTGAACAGATGAAAATTATTCAGGAGGAGCTTGGCGATTTTGAATCGGGACAGTATGAAGCTGATTCCTACCGTGACAAAATCAAAAAGAGAAATCTTCCCAAAGAAGTGGTTGAAAAGTTGGAGGAGGAACTTGCAAAGCTTTCCAGACTTTCAATCCATTCTCAGGAATATGGTGTTGTTCAGAATTATGTTGAAACGGTTCTGGCTTTGCCGTGGGAGATTTCAACCGAAGAAAATTCGGATATAAAACTGGCAAAAAAGATTCTTGACCGTGACCATTATGGTCTTGAAAAGGTGAAGGAAAGAATTCTTGAATATCTTGCGGTAAAAACCTTGTCGGACGCACCAAAGGGTTCAATAATCTGCCTTGCAGGCCCTCCCGGAACGGGAAAAACGTCAATCGCAAGGTCTCTGGCAGAATCTCTGGGCAGGAAGTATGTTCGGGTGAGCCTTGGCGGAATTCAAAATGAAGCCGAAATCAGAGGCCACAGAAAGACTTATGTTGGCTCAATGCCGGGAAGAATTATTGCGGCAATGAAGCAGGCTGAAAGCAATAATCCACTTGTGCTTCTTGACGAGATTGATAAAATGTCAAGCGATTTCAGGGGCGACCCCACGGCTGCAATGCTTGAGGTTCTTGACCCTGAACAGAACACCGGTTTTCGTGACCATTTTCTTGAGTTGCCCTTTGATTTGTCAAAGGTGCTGTTTGTGACAACCGCAAACTCGGTTGAAAATATTCCCGCACCTCTTTATGACAGAATGGATATAATTGAGATTTCGGGTTACACCGAGGATGAAAAACTGAATATCGCAAAAAAATATCTTTTGCCGAAACAACGCAGGGAAAACGGTCTTGACGGAAAAACGCTGAAGATTTCGGACAGCGTGTTGAAACTGTTGGTTGAAGGCTATACAAGGGAATCAGGTGTGAGAACCCTTGAACGCAAGATTGGTGCAATATGCCGAAAGGCGGCAAAGGAAATTGTTGAGGATTCAAAGACTTCAGTAACCGTCAGCGAAAAAGTTTTGAAGCAGTATCTTGGCGGCAGAGTTTATCTTTATGAGCATATGGCTGACGAAAATCTTGTGGGAGCAGCAACGGGTCTTGCGTGGACACAAACCGGCGGTGACACCCTTTATATTGAAGTGAACACCATGAAAGGCAACGGAAAGCTGGAACTTACGGGAAATCTCGGTGAGGTTATGAAGGAATCGGCACGTGCGGCTCTGAGCTTTATTCGTGCAAATGCTGATGCCTTTGGTATTGAGGGTGATTTTTATAAGGAAAAGGATATTCATATTCATGTTCCTGAAGGTGCAATTCCAAAGGATGGGCCATCTGCCGGAATCACAATGGCAACGGCACTTATTTCGGCGATTACCGGCGTTGCGGTTAACCGCAATGTTGCAATGACCGGTGAAATTACTCTCAGAGGAAGAGTTCTTCCCATTGGCGGACTCAAGGAAAAATCCCTTGCGGCTTATCGTATGGGAATCCGCAAGATAATCATTCCCTTTGAGAATAAAAAGGATTTTGAGGAGCTTCCCGACAAAATCAAAAATGAAGTTGAATTTGTTTTTGCAAAGAACATAAAAACCGTTATTGAAAATGCTTTTAGCGGAGGAGGATCCGGATGGAATTTGTCAACATTAAACTTTTGACAACTGCTGTGAAATATGACCAGTACCCTGACGAAAGTCTTCCTGAAATTGCCCTTGTGGGGCGTTCAAATGTGGGAAAGTCTTCGTTGATTAACTGCCTTGCAAACCGCAAAAATATTGCAAGAACAAGCAGTACACCGGGGAAAACCGCAACCATAAACTTTTATGAAATTGAGGGGAAATACAGAATTGTTGACCTTCCGGGTTACGGATATGCAAAGGTGTCAAAGCAGGAAAAGGAAAAATGGGCTTCAATGATTGAAGGCTATCTTTCAAGACGGGGCAACCTTTTGCAGGTTATTCAGCTTGTGGATTCAAGGCATAAGCCCACGGCTGACGACAAAATGATGTTTGACTGGATTAAAACATATAATTATGAACCCCTTGTTGTTGCCACAAAGCTGGACAAATTGAAGAAGTCGCAGGTTGAAGGCAACTTGACTGCAATATACGAGGATCTGGAGCTTACCGAGGATTCGGTGCTGATTCCCTTTTCCTCCGAAACCCGTCAGGGCAGAGAAGATGTTCTTGAATTGTTTGAATATCTCCTTGGCGGTGAAAAATAGATTTTGTGAATCTTTGGATTCTGAAAAGAAAGGATTTTGGTGAAAATGATTACAAAACCAAGAGGTACAGAGGATGTATTGCCAAAGGACAGCAAGCTGTGGCAGTACATAGAAAGCACCGCAAGAGGTGTTTGTGACCTGTACGGTTACAAAGAAATCAGAACTCCCGTTTTTGAACATACCGAGCTGTTTCAGAGAGGTGTGGGCGACACAACGGATGTTGTTCAGAAGGAAATGTATACCTTTGAGGACAAGGGTGGACGGTCAATCACTCTGAAGCCTGAAGGAACGGCAACGCTGGCACGAAGCTATATTGAAAACTCCCTTTATGCCAATCCCCAGCCCACAAAGCTGTGTTATATAATTCCCTGCTTCAGATACGAAAAGCCTCAGTCGGGCAGATTGCGTGAGTTCCATCAGTTTGGAATTGAGTGCTTTGGTGCAAGTTCGCCAAGTACAGATGCAGAGGTTATTTCACTTGCGAGTATGTTTCTCAAAAAGCTGGGACTCAAGGGAATCAGCCTTCAGCTCAACAGCATAGGTTGTCCTGTCTGCAAAAAGGATTACAACGAGAAGCTGAGAGCATATTTTGAAGAATATAAGGGCGAGCTTTGCCCCACGTGTCTTGAAAGACTTGAAAAGAACCCCATGAGAATTATTGACTGCAAATCTGAAATTTGCAGTAAGATTGCGGAAAAAGCCCCCAAGATGGTTGACCATCTTTGCGAAGAATGTCACAGTCACTTTGAAGAGACAAAGGAAAGACTTGACAATATGGGAATTGAATATACGGTTAACCCTGACATTGTGAGAGGTCTTGATTACTACACAAAGACGGTGTTTGAATTTGTTTCGGATTGCCTCGGAGCGCAGTCAACGGTTTGCGGTGGCGGACGTTACAGCGGCCTGATTGAACAGCTTGGCGGCAAGCCTGCAGACGGAATCGGCTTTGCGGCAGGTTTAGAGCGACTTATTCTTGTGCTCAGGGCTCAGCAGGGCGAACAGGCCGGCGGCGACAATGACCCGGATTTGTTCATTGGAGCAATGGGTGATGCTGCTGATAAATTGGCACAGAAGTTGATTTTTGAACTGCGCAACAAGGGTATTCACGCTGAACAGGATTTGTGCGGCAGAAGCCTGAAAGCTCAGATGAAATATGCCGACAAGCTTTCGGCAAAGTTCAGTCTTGTTATCGGTGATGATGAAATTGCAAATAACAAAGCAAATCTCAAGAATATGGCAAACGGCGAAACTGTTGAAACAGAGCTTTCGGCAGACAGCCTGATTGAAAAAATAAAAGGATAGGAGAGAGACTTATGGATACAATGAAAGGACTCAAAAGAACCAATTATTGCGGTGAAACCGAGGGTGTGGGCAAAACTGTTGTTGTTGGCGGTTATGTTCAGAAAATCCGTGATATGGGAACATTGATTTTTATTGACTTGCGTGACAGAACGGGTATTGTTCAGCTTGCTTTTGACGAAACAACCGACAAGGAGGTTTTTGAAAAAGCCGCATCATGCCACAGCGAATATGTGCTTATGGCGAAGGGCGTTGTGAGAGAAAGAGAGAGTAAGAACGATGCAATAAAAACAGGTAATATCGAAATTTTTGTTGATGACCTGAGAATTCTTGCAAAGGCGCAGACAACACCCTTTGAAATTACCGACAAGACAAATGTAAATGAGGAGCTCCGTCTCAAGTACCGTTATCTTGATTTGAGACGCGGTCCCCTTCAGGAGAACATCATAAAAAGAAGCAAGATTGCAAAGAGTGCAAGGGATTATTTTGAAGAAAACGGCTTTATTGAAATTGAAACACCCATGATGATAAAGTCAACTCCCGAAGGCGCACGTGACTACATCATTCCTTCACGTATTCACGGCGGAAAGTTTTATGCTCTTCCCCAGTCGCCTCAGATTTACAAACAGCTCCTTATGATTTCGGGATTTGACAGATACATTCAGCTTGCACGCTGTTTCCGTGATGAAGACCTCCGTGCAGACCGTCAACCCGAATTTACACAGATTGACCTTGAAATGTCCTTTGTTGATGTTGAGGATATTCTTGAGATGGGCGAAGGCTTTGTGAAAAGACTCTTTAAGGATGTTCTTGATGTGGACATTCCCACACCTCTCCCAAGACTCACCTACAAGGAAGCTATGGAGCGTTATGGCTCGGATAAGCCCGACACACGTTTCGGTATGGAAATTACCGACCTCTCCGACCTTGTTAAGGACAGCGGTTTTGGTGTGTTTGCATCTGCAATTGCGGATGGCGGAAGTGTTCGTGCAATCTGTGCAAAGAATGCGGCTGAAACACTCACAAGAAAAGAAATTGACAAGCTCACCGAATATGTTCGTGGTATTGGTGCAAAGGGCTTGGCGTATATCAGATGGATTGAAGATGCACCCACCTGCTCATTTGGAAAGTTTATGGCTGAGGGCGAGTTAGAGGCAATCATTGAAAGATGCGGAGCGGAAAAGGGCGATGTTGTGTTTATTGTTGCTGACAAGAACAGCACAACCCTCTCAACTCTTGGTTCACTGAGATGCAAGGTTGCAAAACAGCTTGATATTATCGGCGAAGGCTTTAACTTCCTTTGGGTTACGGAATTCCCCTTCTTTGAATATGACGAGGATTCAAAAGCTTATGTTGCAATGCATCACCCCTTCACAATGCCTCAGGACGATTGCATTCAGTATCTTGAATCGGCTCCCGAAAAGGTTACGGCAAAGGCGTATGACCTTGTTCTCAACGGCACGGAGCTTTCAAGCGGTTCAATTCGTATCAATGACTATGAGCTGCAGCAGAAGATGTTCAAGGCTCTTGGACTCAGCGAAGAAGAAATTGCCGCAAAATTCGGATTTTTGGTTGAGGCGTATAAGTACGGTGCGGCACCTCACGGCGGTATGGGCATCGGTCTTGACAGAATTGCAATGATTATGTGTGGGGCTGACAGCCTTCGTGATGTTGTGGCATTCCCCAAGGTTCAGAATGCGTCTGAACTTATGTCCAACTCGCCCGATGTGGTTGATGAGGCTCAACTCAAAGAACTCAGTATCAAAATTGATATTGCTGAGGAAAAATAGGTTTTGGCATTATTGATTTGAAAGAATATGTTTGCAGTTGTCGGGGCTGATAACTGCAAACAAACCTTACGGAAGACGGTTCCTTTTTGGCGCTTTCTTTCGGGACAGGAGACGATATTATGAAGAATCGTAAGGCTGTAATTATTTCTGTAATTTTGATTTTGATAATTGTAAGCGGCTTGTGTTTGTACTTTGCCCTTGGCGGCGAAGAAAAGAGTGCAGCGACCTATAAGGATGTGTTTGAATGCCGTATTTCTGACATTGTTGGGTATACCGTATTTGATGGCGAAAACGGATTTTCTCTTGAAAAATCAGGAGAAGAATGGCAGGTTAAGGGTGACAGCACAAATGTTTTGAATCAGCAGAAGGTGCAGGAGCTTCTTGGAAATGTTTCGGTGATTTCTGTCCTTGATGTTGATTCGGGAATAAGTGAAGCCGAATTTTTGAAGATGCCAAAGCAGACCGTCAGCATTGCTTTGAATGACGGAAGTGAACACACCTTTAATTTTGCGGTACTGAACAATGAAAAATGTGCTTTGAATATTTCGGACAATGATGAGATTTTTGTTGCTCATTTATCCTTGCGAGATATTCTCGTTGCAAAGCTGGAAAATCTCAGACACAAATTTTTGTTTGACGGCTTGAACAAAAGTGATGAGGCTTTGACCTATTACAGTTATCTTGATTATGACAAGAATAAAACCGTGGTCAGAATGAAAAATGCCAATGAGCTTTCAAAGGGCAAAAAAACCTCGTATATTATGGTGGAACCGTATAATGAGGATGTTGATGATGAACTGTTTGAACAGCAGATTGCGGTGAATATTCCGATTTTGACGGCGGAAAAGTACGTGAGCAACCCGACGGAGGAGCTTTCGGAATACGGGCTTGACCGGGAATCAAGGGCAGAGCTCAGCTTCACTTGGGGTAAAAGAAATGAAGTGCTCTATCTTGGGAAAAATGAAAACGGATTTGTGTACGGTATGCTGAAGGATTCAGAGGGAATCTTTATGATTAATGCCACAAAGCTCGGTTTTTTGAAAACAGAACCCTTTTATATTCTTGATACGGGAATACTTGCTTCAGAACCCGAAAAGGTCAGCAGAATTACCGTAACATCGGGGGATGTTGCTTATGTTGTTTCAAGCAGAAAAGCAGCAGATGGTGAAAATAGCCTGTATTTTATAAACGACAACCCCACAACCGAGGAAAATTTTGTGGCTATGGTTGAAATGCTTGATGAAATAAAGCTGAAAGGTGAGCTTTTGACAGTTCCCGAAAATTCTGACGGAATTAAGATTGAAATTACCTACGGAAACGGTTATTCAGGACAAAGATTGGTCTTTGTTCAGACAACCGACAAAGATTATGCAATGTTTGCAGATGGTACAGCAAAGTTTGCTGTTGATAAAGCTGCGGTTGACGGTTTTGTTAATGCGCTGGATGCCGCAAGTAAAAATCCCTTGAAAAAGGGAGAGAAAGGATAAATCTCAAATGAAAAATGTTTTTGATGTACTTAAAGAACGTGGGCTTATTGCCCAGATGACACATGAGGAGGAAATCAAAAAACTTCTTGCTGAAGAAAAGATTACCTTCTATATCGGATTTGACCCCACGGCTGACAGCCTTCACATCGGTCACTTTATGCAGCTTGTTGTTATGAAGCATATGCAGAATGCAGGACACCGCCCCATAATCCTTCTGGGTGGTGGAACAACAATGGTTGGTGACCCCACGGGCAAGACCGATATGCGTCCCATGATTACAAAGGAGACAATTCAGTATAACGCCGACCGCTTCAAGGCACAGATGTCAAAGTTCATTGACTTCTCTGACGGCAAGGCTCTTATGGTTAATAATGCTGACTGGCTTCTTGACCTTAATTATGTTGACTTCCTCCGTGAGGTTGGTGTTCACTTCTCGGTTAACAGAATGCTCTCGGCTGAATGCTTCAAGGCAAGAATGGAAAGAGGTCTTTCCTTCCTTGAATTCAACTATATGCTGATGCAGGGCTATGACTTCTATAAGCTCCACAAGGATTACGGCTGTATCATGGAGTTTGGCGGTGACGATCAATGGTCAAACATCATTGGCGGTATTGAACTCATACGCCGTAAGGACAGCAAGGATGCTTATGGTATGACATTTACCCTTCTCACAACTTCGGAAGGCAAGAAGGTGGGCAAGACCGAAAAGGGTGCTCTCTGGCTTGAGCCCGAAAAGGTTACTCCCTATGTATTCTATCAGTACTGGAGAAACGTTGATGACAAGGACGTTATCAGACTGCTTAAGCTGGTTACTTTTGTTCCTATGGAAGAAATCTATGAGTATGAAAAGCTGGAAGGTCAGGAACTGAATGCTGTTAAGTGCCGTCTTGCCTATGAGGTTACAAAAATGGTACACGGCGAGGAAGAGGCAAAGAAGGCTGATGATGCGGCAAAGGCAGTATTCGGTGCAGGCAGCGACGACAGCAATATGCCCACCTATGAAATGGAAGCTGATGATGCGGCAAATGGTATAAACATTCTTGACCTTATGGTAAAGAGTGGTCTTGCACCTTCAAAGGGCGAGGCAAGACGTCTTGTTCAGCAGGGCGGCGTCAGCATTGATGGCAACAAAATCGGCGATGTTATGTATACTGTTGAAAGTTCAATTTTCAATGATGGCAAGATAGTTATCAAAAAGGGTAAAAAGGTATTCCTCAAGGTAACAATGTAATTTACGGATTAATCCGACAGATTGGAGTGTTTAACGTGAAAATCACGTTAACCCCAACTATTTGAATTGCACCGTCGAAATTTTCGCACCCTGTGCGAAACGACGATGTGCGTAATCCCCATTATACGCCTTATCTCGCCCACGGATGAGGAAATGGGAGATTTTGATGTATTATTTGTGGGCAGAAAGGCTATGGAGATTAATATGGCAGAAGAATTGTCAAAGGTATACGACCCCAAGGCGGTTGAGGATCGTATATACAGTAATTGGGTTAACAAGGGTTACTTCCACACAAAGGTGGACAAAAACAAGGAACCGTTCACCATTGTAATTCCGCCCCCGAATGTAACGGGTCAGCTTCACATGGGTCACGCCCTTGATGAAACTTTTCAGGATATTATCATAAGAACAAAAAGAATGCAGGGTTATGCGGCTTTGTGGCTTCCCGGCACCGACCATGCAGGTATTGCAACACAGATTAAGGTTGAAGAAAATCTCCGCAAGGAAAAGGGCCTCACAAGACACGACCTTGGCAGAGAAGAATTTTTGAAGCTCGTCTGGGACTGGAAAGAAAAGTTCGGCAACAGAATCATCAATCAGATAAAGAAGTTGGGCTGTTCCTGCGACTGGGAGCGTGAAAGATTCACAATGGACGAGGGCTGTTCAAAGGCTGTTCGTGAAGTGTTTGTAAATCTTTATAACAAGGGTCTCATATACCGTGGCAACCGTATTATCAACTGGTGCCCCTGCTGTACAACTGCACTTTCTGATGCAGAAGTTGAATATGCTGAGCAGGCAGGCAATTTCTGGCACATTAAGTACCC
This sequence comes from Clostridia bacterium, assembly GCA_045647905.1. Taxonomy (GTDB): domain Bacteria; phylum Bacillota; class Clostridia; order Monoglobales; family Monoglobaceae; genus SIG440. The sequence goes on along the minus strand of JAZRMZ010000129.1, from coordinate 15,387 downwards.
CGTGAAGGACAGCGACAAGTTTGTGATTATTGCAACAACACGTCCTGAAACCCTTCTTGGCGATACTGCTGTTGCTGTTAATCCCGAAGACGAGAGATATAAGGATTTGGTTGGCAAAACACTTGTTCTCCCCCTTGTTGGCAGAGAAATTCCCGTTATTGCTGATGAATATGTTGACAAAGAGTTTGGAACGGGCTGCGTGAAGATTACCCCCGCACACGACCCCAACGACTTTGAGGTTGGTCTCAGACATAATCTTGAACAGATAAAGGTACTTAATGATGATGCAACAATCAACGCATATGGCGGCAAGTATCAGGGTATGGACAGATACGAAGCAAGAAAGGCTATGATTGCTGACCTTGATGAGCTGGGTCTCCTTGTTAAGATTGAGGAACATACTCACAATGTTGGTCAGTGCTACCGTTGCGGAACAACTGTTGAACCAATCACATCAAATCAGTGGTTTGTGAAGATGGAACCCCTTGCAAAGCCTGCTGTTGAGGTTGTGAAGAAGGGCGATGTTTCATTCATTCCCGAAAGATTTTCAAAAACATATATGAACTGGATGGAAAATGTTCATGACTGGTGTATTTCACGTCAGCTTTGGTGGGGCCACAGAATTCCTGCCTTCTACTGTCAGGATTGCGGCGAAATGACAGTTTCCAAAACAGATATTGATACCTGTCCCAAGTGTGGCGGAGCTGTGAAGCAGGAGGACGATGTGCTTGACACATGGTTCAGCTCTGCTCTCTGGCCTTTCTCAACTCTGGGCTGGCCTGAAAAGACTGAAGACCTTGATTATTTCTATCCCACATCGGTTCTTGTTACGGGTTATGACATAATCTTCTTCTGGGTTGCACGTATGATTTTCTCAGGTCTTGAACATATTGGCAAGGAACCCTTCAAGCACGTTTATATTCACGGTCTTGTCCGTGACAGTCAGGGCAGAAAGATGTCAAAGTCTCTGGGCAACGGCATTGACCCCCTTGAAATTGTTGAACAGTATGGTGCAGATGCGCTCAGATTCACTCTTGCAACAGGTAACTCACCCGGCAACGACATGAGATTCTATATGGAAAGAGTTGAGGCAAGCCGTAACTTTGCAAACAAGATTTGGAATGCATCACGTTTTGTTATGATGAATCTTTCAATCGACAAGAATGAGCTTCCTGACCTTTCAAAGCTCCATATTGAAGACAAGTGGATTCTTCACAAGTACAATGAGCTTGTGCGTGAAGTGACCGAAAATCTTGACAAATACGAGCTTGGTATTGCTGTTCAAAAGCTCTATGACTTCATCTGGGATGAATTCTGCGACTGGTACATTGAGCTTGTTAAGCCCAGATTCAATGAAACAGGCGACAGCAACGAAACTGCACAGAAGGTTCTCACCTATGTGCTGTCAAACACATTGAAACTGCTCCATCCCTTTATGCCATTCATCACCGAAGAAATCTGGCAGGCACTTCCCCATGAGGGCGAAAGTATCATGATTTCAGAATGGCCAAAGTATAATGAAGCATTGGTTAACGCTGAAGCGGAACAGGATATGACGGTTATAATGGACGCAATCAAGGGCGTGAGAAACGTGAAGAATGAAATGAACGTTCCTCCCTCAAAGAAGGTTAAGCTCTTTGTTGTGACCGAGGCCGAAGACCTGTTTAAGCAGGCAACAGCTTTCCTTGAAAAGCTGGCATCGGCTTCTGAGGTTGATATTCGTGCCGACAAGGCAGGAGTTCCCGAAAATGTTGTTTCGGTTGTTAATCCCAAGGCGGAAATCCTTTTGCCCCTTGACGAACTGGTTGACAAGGAAAAGGAAATTGAACGTCTCACCAAGGAAAAAGCAAAACTTGAGGGCGAAATCAAGCGTGTTGAAGGCAAACTTTCAAACAAGGGCTTTACGGACAAGGCTCCGGCTGCTGTTGTTGAGGAAGAACGCCAAAAGGGCGAAAAGTACAAGGCTATGCTTGAAAAGGTTCTTGAATCTTTGGCAAAGATGCAGTAAATAATGACAGGAGGCACAGCTTTGGCTGTGCCTCAAACTGTTGAGAAACACAAGTTTACCGAACACAAGGGGATGGTTCGAGGCCACTGAAAAGGAGTCATTTTGGTATAGACCCTTCGACTGCGCTCAGGGTGACAGAGCGATGACTTTGTCATCACACTCATATTCCCAAGAAATAGGGAAGGTAAGACTATGGATAAACCCCATTTGTCATTCTGAGGGAGCGGAGCGACTCGAAGAATCTTATGATTTTATGCAGGTTCTAGACCCTTCGGCTGCGCTCAGGGTGACAGAGTGATGACTTTGTCATCACTTTCGCTTTCCCAAGAAATAGGGAAGGTAAGACTATGGACAAACCCCATTTGTCATTCTGAGGGAGCGGAGCGACTCGAAGAATCTTATGATTTTATGCAGGTTCTAGACCCTTCGACTGCGCTCAGGGTGACAGAGTGATGACTTTATCATCACCTGCGCCTTCCCAAGGCATGGGGAAGGTGAGAACCTTTGGTTGAGTTTATCAAAAAACAACAAGTTTTATCATTTTACATAAAATACAGTCGACAAATGTTGTTGACTGTATTTTTTTGTGCTTTTTTGTTGTACGATAATAAAAAACAAAAAAGGAAAATTATGTAAAATATAGAAGGTATAGAAAGGAAGAAAAAAAGGAGGCGAGTGGATGGAAATAAAAGTTGAAAGCATAGGAACGACCCTTGTGGTGAAGATGTACGGTGAAATTGATCATCATTCTGCGCAGACATTCCGTGAGACCGTTGACAGAGAGCTTGCGGTGAAGAATATTGTGAATATTGTTATGGATTTTGACGGCGTGACCTTTATGGACAGTTCGGGAATCGGGGTTCTTGTGGGTCGGTACAAGCAGATTGCGGCACGGGGCGGAAAAATGATGATAATTCGTGTTAAGCCGCAGGTTGACAAAATTCTTGAAATTTCGGGGCTGAAAAAAATCATGGAATGCAGTCATTAAAGACTGCTGACAGAAAAATTTGTTTTAGGGAGTGAATTTACATATGGAAAATTATATGAAGCTGGAGATTCCTGCAAAAAGCTGTAATGAAGCCTTTGCCCGTGCAACGGTTGCGGCTTTTTCGGTTCAGCTTGATTTGAGTGTTGAGGAATTGGCAGACATAAAAACAGCGGTTTCAGAGGCTGTGACAAATTCAATTGTTCACGGTTATCCCGACATGAAGGGAACGGTGAAAATTGTTTGCAGAATAATTGAAAATGTTCTTGAAGTTGAGGTTTCGGATTGCGGAATCGGGATTGAGAATATCGGACAGGCAATGCAGCCTTTGTTCACCACAGGTTCGGAAAATGAGCGGAGCGGAATGGGATTTACTGTGATGCAGACCTTTATGGACGAGCTTTCGGTGGAATCGGAGCTTGGCGTGGGAACTACTGTTAAAATGAAAAAGCGGATAAGGGGATGAATTTTGTGCAGGCAAAAAACTATAATGAAAACCTTGATTACATGATAGAAAAAGCAAAAAACGGAGATTTGTCTGCTCAAAATTATATTGTTGAAGAAAATATCGGATTGGTGAGGAGTGTTGTGAAGCGGTTCCTGGGAAGGGGTCATGAACCTGAGGACCTTTTTCAAATCGGATGCATCGGATTGATTAAAGCAATCAGAAAGTTTGACACGGAATATAATGTTAAGTTTTCAACTTATGCCGTGCCGATGATTATGGGGGAAATAAAACGATTCATCAGAGATGACGGAATTATCAAGGTCAGCCGAAGCATAAAAGAGCTTGCCATAAAGGCAATGAATGTGCAGGAAATTATCAAAAATGAGAACTGTGAAGCAACCGTTGCGGAGATTGCAAAAAGGCTTGGAGTCACGGCAGAGGAGGTTGCGATTGCTTTGGATGCAGGGTTGAAGCCTGAGTCGATTTACACTCCGGTGAGCGATGAAAAAGAGAGCAAAATGCTGATTGACAAGATTGAAAGCGGTGTTGATTATGAAAACGACATTGTGAATAAATTGCTTGTTCACGATATACTGGAAATGGTTGATGAACGCGCGCGGAAAATAATAATTTTGCGTTACTTCAAGCAAAAAACCCAAAGCCAGATTGCGGAAATGATAGGTATTTCTCAGGTTCAGGTATCGAGAATCGAAAAAAAGGTTCTTGAAATAATGCGTGAAAAGTTGATAAAATAACAAAATTTTTAATTTTTTTTTATTTATTTTGTTCAACACTTGACGTTTTGGCATTCCTGTGATAAAATTGATTAGTTAGATGATGCAATGCAATATGGATTGCGCCAAACTTGAGGTGTTGTATGAGATATAAGGGCTATGTTGTGACATACATAGGAGAAACAAAAAAAGTTAATAATGATAATTTTTTTCTTAACGGTTTCTGCAAAGAAAATATTCATGATTCTTTTTTATATGATCGTAACAAAGAATTCAGAAGCCGTAATTTGTATGCCATTGCCAGCGGTGCCAAATGCGACAGTCTGGGAGACGAATTGGCGTATTCGGCTGTTGATATTCTCGGAAACTTCCATGTTGCTGATTTTGACAGCGTTAATCGAGAGTTCTTTCATGTTTTGAACACTGCGGTGACAAGTCAGGTGCTTGAAAGAAGCAACGAGCATTATGAACTTGATATGTCGGTTCTTTCAATTGACCGTGATAATGCAACGGTTTACAATATGGGTGATTTGCCTGTTTTTTATTATGAAAACGGCAGGATTTCAAATCTTATCGGAACTCCTCCTGAGGTGGTTCATCTTGAAAAGGATTATTTTGATGACCACGGCGTGTTTAAAACTAAATCTGTTATAAAGAAAACTGCTCCATATATCGGAAAGCTCGACCCTGAAACAGAGGTTGTTCCGTATACCTCGGAAAAGATAAAATTAAAAAGAAATTCGTTTTTTGTTTTGTGTAATAAACAGGTTGCAGATGCAGTTTCTGAAGACGAAATAAAAAAGGTTCTTGAAGATAAAAGTGTCAAGAACAAGCACAAGGCGTTGGCGATACTTGATAAGGCAATAAAAGCCGATCCTGACGGCGATTATACCGTTGAAGTTATTGTTGTTAACCGTGGGCTTGCCATATCCGAGACCGAAATGAAAGGTATGGGAAAGTGGCTTGTTGCGGCAGGTATTTGTGTGGTTCTCTGTTACAACGGTAGTTATATCATACGGGGAATTGCGAACATTGCCAACGGCATAAAAACCTTTATCAGCGAAGTATCAAACGATGAAGAAGTTAGCCCTGCCAGCGATTTGAAGTGGATTCCCTTTGACCAACGTGAAAAAGCGGAAGCACAGGATGAAGAATCGGTTCAGGAAGAATATATTGAGGAGCCTGTTCAGGCGGAAGAAGAACTGCAAACACCTGCAGAACCTGAGAACCAACAGACAGCTCCTGCGCCTGCGGCAAAACAACCTGCTGCAAAAAAATCGGAACAAAATAACGGAGCAAATAAAGCTCCTGCAAAGAAACCCAAATCGGCTTCAGCCTCATCGGGACATTCATCAAGCGGTACGGCAGTTACGCCCAGCCATCAGGTTCAGTTGCCCGGTTCAGTTGTTCAGACAACTTTGCCTTCGGGTGAGACAGGCGGCGGACAAAGTCAGGCACAGCCTGCCGAGCCGTCATCAGCGTCAAGCGTTGTTGCCCCCACAACGGGAGGAAATGAAACGCCGGTTGATTTTGACTAAAAATGCTTCTTTAGCAGTTAACAAAAGATTCTTCGTCTGTGGCTCAGAATGACACCAAAGAGGTCATCCTGAGTGTAGCCGAAGAATCTTTGTTTTTAAGACCCTTCGACTTCGCTCAGGGTGACATTTTTCATTAATTTGCAAAAATTGTTTTTGTGTTCTATACTTCGTAATCAAAGCAAGCACGGCTGCCCACCTGAGAGCGGACATATGTTGCAACAGCAACGTGTGCAGGGTGTACCTGATAGCCCTTCAGTGCGGCTTCGTCAACAAAAGTGCTGTCCAGAATAAGGTCGCCGCTTGATGATGCAAGGGGATTGATGTATACCTTGATGTCTGTGAGACCGTCAATCTGTCCCATAAGCCCCTCAATTCCTTCCTTGATTTTTGCCGCTGCAACTGTTCTTTCTTCTGCAGTGAGTTCTTCTTTGAAATTCCATATAATTACGTGTTTAACCATTGTTTTTTCTCCTTTATAATATTTTGTTTTTTAGTATCGGAAGTCTCTTTTTCCGTTTTCGATTTCTGAAATGTATTTTTTTGCAAGCTCCCGTGTTTTTTCATTGGGAACCTTTTCAACTTCATTCTTGATAACCTTCAAGCCGTTTTCCACAGTCTGGGGAGATGCATAGTCTGTCAGATATTCCTTCAGGGTGATGAGGGCGTTGGGCTGACAGCAGTTTGCAATCTGACCTGATTTGGCAAGTGCCATGAAACGGTCGCCTGTTCTGCCCTCGCGGTAACAAGCTGTGCAGAAGCTGGGGATATAGCCAAGCTCCAGAAGCCAGTTCACAACCGCATCAAGGGGTCGGGTGTCGCTGATGTCGAATTGAGCAGAATTTTCATCTTCGGGTTCGTCGTGGATATATCCGCCAACGGATGTTTTTGAACCGCCGCTGATTTGTGATACGCCCAGCCTCAAAACTCTTTCGCGGGATGACTTTGATTCTCTTGTTGAAATTATCATACCTGTGTAGGGCACGGCAATACGGATTATTGCAACAATTTTTTCAAAGATTTCGTCGGAAATGGCATTGGTGAAGGAATCTCTGTCGATACCTTCGGCAGGACATATTCTGGGAACGCTTATTGTGTGAGGTCCAACGCCCTTTGCGGCTTCAAGATGTTCGGCGTGCATAAGCAGACCCACAAAGTCATAGCGATACATTTCAAGCCCGAAGAGAACGCCGATGCCCACATCGTCAATTCCGCCGTCCATTGCTCTGTCCATTGCCTCGGTGTGGTATGCATAATTATGCTTGGGGCCTGTGGGGTGGAGCATTTCGTAGTTTTCCTTGTGGTATGTTTCCTGAAACAGAATATATGTTCCGATGCCTGCATCCTTGAGTTTGCGGTAATTTTCAACGGTTGTTGCCGCAATGTTCACATTAACACGGCGGATTGCACCGTTTTTGTGCTTGATGCCGTAGATTGTGTCAATACTTTCAAGAACATATTCGATGGGGTTGTTCACGGGGTCTTCGCCAAGCTCGATTGCCAGACGTTTGTGCCCCATATCCTGAAGGGCAATAACCTCGTTCCTGATTTCTTCCTGAGTGAGCTTTTTGCGTGTGATGCACTTGTTGCCGTAATGGTAGGGGCAGTATGTACAGCCGTTTACGCAGTAATTTGAAAGATAAAGGGGGGCAAACATAACAATACGGTTGCCGTATATCTTTTCCTTTATTTTTATTGCAAGGTCTTTTATTGCCTCAATTGCTTCGGGAATGTCACATTCCAGAAGAACAGCCGCTTCACGGTGGGTCAGACCTTTGTAGTCTGCGGCACGCTCAATCAGAGAGAAGATAAGCTCCCGGTTTGATTTGTTTGCTTTTGCGTATTCGATGGTGTCGAGTATTTCTTCGTGGTTGATGAATTCCTCAGCAACCGATGATTTGGGGTCATATTTTGCCATAATTAATCATCCTTTCTTAAAATCGCCGCGTGAAACAGCAATTTCATAACCAATTTTTTTGAATCTTTCTTTCAGTTCTTCAAGTCCCTGTGCGGATTCACTGTCGGAACTGATTTTGCCGTCATAAAGCATATATTTTTTTCGCACCGAAACCGGTGACAGATTGGGCATCACAACATTTGCTCCTGCAAGTATTCCCATCTCTCTGCCCTGAGGATGAATTGTACCCAAAGCGGTGGTGGAGGGGAGCAACACATTTTTCTGCATTATACGCACAAGTGAGAGCAAAAACAACGTCAGCTCAAAGCTCCCTGCAGGTTCTTTGCCGAATGGCGTGTCCTTGTGGGGAAGAAAGGGCCCGATTCCAACCATTTGGGGTTGGAGCTCATGTATAAAAAGCAAATCCTCGGCAAGGGTTTCAAAGGTCTGATGCGGTGAGCCAACCATAAAGCCGCAACCCGTCTGGAATCCGATTTCCTTCAGATTGAAAAGACATTCCTTTCGGTTTGCAAGGTTGAGGTTTTTGGGGTGGAGCTTTGAATAATGCTCGTGGTTTGCCGTTTCGTGACGAAGAAGATAACGGTCTGCTCCGGCATCAAAAAACTGATTGTATGTATCCCTTGACTTTTCGCCGATTGAAAGGGTAACGGCACAGTCAGGGAATTCTTTTTTTATGCTTTTTACAATATCGCACACAAGTGCATCGTCAAAGTGAGGGTCTTCGCCGCCCTGAAGAACAAAGGTGCGAAAGCCTAAAGGATAGCCTTCACGGCAACATTCCAGAATATCCTCTTTTGTCAGCCGATAACGTGAGGCTTTGCTGTTTTCGGCACGGAGACCGCAATAATAGCAGTTTTGCCTGCATATATTTGTGAACTCAATGAGGCCTCGTATAAAAATCTTGTTGCCGAAATGTTCTTTTGCAATCTTCTGAGCAAGTTTTTGTGCATATTCCGCATCGGTTCTGTCGTAAGATGACAGCAAACAAACAAACTCGTCTTTTGTGAGCACATTTTCGGTATTCAGTTTTTGGATAAGCTGTTTGTTTGTCATTTTTTTTACTCCTTGGAATAAACCGTTTTCACCGACACGCCTTCAAGCATACCCAGCTTGCCTGAAAGTGCTCCGATGATGTCTGTTGATGCGTCAATAATAATACTCATAACCGAAATTTTTCTTTCACGGTAGGGAATGCCCATTCTGCCAACAATATATGAACCGTATTCGTGAAGAAGCTGGTTGATGTCGTCGGCAAACTCCGTGTTTTCAACAATAATACCGATAATTGCAATTCTTGTGTCCATTTGTTTCAACTCCTTTTTGAGAGTAGTATGCCCTGATTTTTTAAAAAAATCAGGCACCGATGCAAAATGATGCAAGGGTGCCAAAGGTTCGTTTATTTTGGGGAGTTTGAGATTCTTCGACTACGCTCAGAATGACAATTCCCTCCGTCAAAATCATGGATTTTGACACCTCCCTCAGCGAGGAAGGCAAGATGTAATTGACCTTTGCCCCGGACTCAGGCGAACCCTTGTCTTCAGCATCAGAAGATTATTCTATGTTAATATTTTATCAAAGTTTATGTTTTTTGTCAATAAGTTTTATTTGAATGTTTGATACGAATTGTTTGCTCGTCTTGGAAATGGTGGTGTATCGTGAAACAAAACTATTTTCATAATTTTTGTGTGCATTTCTTCCAACGGTATTCTTTCGTCAAGAATAGCTCTGATTTCTGCAAGCATCTGAACTGCATAATCTGAGGCAAGGGCCTCCCATTCGTCCGAATGTTTTGCCGCAAACTTATGAAATTCGTGTGTGATAACCGCGTCAATTATTCCGTCTGTTATCTTCTCCGTGTACATATTATTCATCCGAGTCACCCCATAAAAAAAGATGTGTCACCGAAGCAACACATCAAAAAAACGTATCACTTCGACTGTTTTTGCGATAAACTACCATACCCACAACGGAATGACAACGTCGAAGGTACGCTTTTTTCAAAGCATACCCCGAAGTGAGTATCAATATGTAGTTTATCGCAAAAAAAAGTATATCATATTTTTTGGGGTTTGTCTATTGTTTTTTGAAATTTGATTTAACATATTGAAAATTAAATGATTTTGATGTATAATATACAAAAGGTAAGATTGAAACAAGCGTAAAAGCCGGGCGGTTATGCCATCCTCTCATTTTTTAACAGAAAGGGGGGATAGCTTATGGATTGTGAATACATAATTTCCTTTATGATTATTCTGTTACTTTTGGTAATTTCCATAAAAAAATAACGCCCACCGTCAAATGAAGCGTTATTTTTTTTAATAATCTCTTTTGGCATAACCGTTTGAGGTCTTGCCTTTTTCTGTATTCATTATACAGCTAAAAATAGTTTTTGTCAACTTATATTTTTAAAATCTGCGAAATTCTCTGATAGTCATTGGTGAGTATGGTGTCAATCCCCATATCAAGAAATTCCTTTAAGGGGGGGTTATCAAAATTGATAACACAGAGTAAACATTTTAAGAATTCCCAAATCGGAAAAAGAGTGTTAAAGTATTAACAAAATTAACGATGTTAAATAATTTGGCAGATATAAAATATTTTTGGAGGATTAAAAAATGGACAATAAGAATTATCCAATTGTTGATAGTGTTGAAAAGCTTGAAGAAGCCATCAACCGTGCAAGAGAAGCACAGAAAGTTTTTGCCACCTATTCTCAGGAACAGGTTGACAAGATTTTTCTTGCGGCGGCATCGGCTGCAAACAAAGCAAGAATTCCTCTTGCAAAAATGGCAGTTGAGGAAACGGGCATGGGTGTTGTTGAAGATAAGGTTATCAAAAACAACTATGCATCCGAATATATTTATAATGCGTATAAGGAAACAAAAACCTGCGGTGTTATTGAGGAAGATAAGGCTTTTGGCATCAAAAAGATTGCTGAACCAATCGGTGTTGTTGCCGCAGTTATTCCCACCACAAACCCCACATCAACAGCAATTTTCAAGTGTTTGCTTGCACTCAAAACAAGAAACGCCATAATAATCTCTCCTCATCCCAGAGCAAAGGACTGTACGATTGCGGCGTCAAAACTGATTCTTGAAGCGGCAGTTGCGGCAGGTGCTCCCGAAGGCGTAATTGACTGGATTGATGTTCCAAGCCTTGATATGACAAATACTGTTATGAAGGAAGCGGATATTATTCTGGCAACAGGCGGCCCCGGAATGGTTAAGGCGGCATATTCAAGCGGAAAGCCTGCTCTTGGTGTTGGTGCCGGAAATACACCTGCAATCATTGATGATTCGGCTGATGTTCTTCTTGCTGTTAACTCAATCATTCATTCAAAGACATTCGACAACGGTATGATTTGTGCATCTGAACAGTCGGTGATTGTTATTGAAAGCATTTATGACAAGGTTAAGGAAGAATTTGCGGCTCGCGGATGCTACTTCCTTAACGAGAAAGAAACAGAAGCGGTAAGAAAAACAATTATCATCAATGGTGCACTCAATGCAAAAATTGTTGGTCAGCCTGCGTCAAGGATTGCTGAGCTTGCAGGGGTGAACGTTCCGCTGGGAACAAAAATTCTTATCGGTGAAGTTGAATCGGTTGAAATTTCGGAAGAATTTGCACACGAAAAGTTGTCACCTGTTCTTGCAATGTACAAGGCAAAGGATTTTGAGGATGCTTTGGATAAGGCTGAAAGGCTTGTTGAGGACGGCGGTTTTGGTCACACATCTTCGGTATATCTCAACGAAGTTACCGAAACAGAAAAGATTGACCGTTTTGCGGCAAGAATGAAAACCTGCCGAATTCTGGTTAACACACCTTCGTCACACGGCGGTATCGGCGACCTTTATAACTTCAAGCTTGCTCCGTCGCTGACCCTTGGTTGCGGTTCATGGGGCGGCAACTCGGTGTCGGATAACGTTGGTGTTAAGCATCTTTTGAATATAAAAACAGTTGCAGAAAGAAGGGAAAATATGCTTTGGTTCCGTGCTCCCCAAAAGGTATATATCAAGAAAGGCTGCTTGCCTGTTGCCCTTGATGAACTCAGAACGGTTCTGGGCAAAAAGAGAGCGTTTATCGTTACGGACACATTCCTTTATGAAAACGGCTACACAAAGCCAATTACCGACAAGCTGGATGAAATGGGCATTGTTCACACAACATTCTTTGATGTTCAGCCCGACCCCACACTTCTCAATGCAAAGAACGGTGCAGCGCAGATGGCGGCATTCAAGCCCGACACAATCATTGCTCTGGGCGGCGGAAGTGCTATGGATGCGGCAAAAATCATGTGGGTTCTTTATGAACATCCCGAAGCTGACTTCATGGATATGGCAATGAGATTTATTGATATACGCAAGAGAGTTTATACCTTCCCAAAAATGGGTGAAAAGGCGTACTTCATTGCAATTCCCACATCGGCAGGTACAGGCTCGGAGGTTACTCCCTTTGCGGTTATCACAGACGAGCAGACAGGCGTGAAATATCCTCTTGCTGATTATGAGCTTATGCCCCATATGGCAATTGTTGACACAGACTTCCATATGTCAGCACCAAAGGGTCTGACTGCGGCATCGGGTATTGATGCAGTTACACACGCAATTGAAGCCTATGCGGCAATGCTTGCAACCGATTATACAGACGGTCTTGCACTCAAGGCTTTGAAGACAATATTTGAATATCTCCCCAGAGCTTACGAAAACGGACAGACAGATGTTGAGGCAAGAGAAAAAATGGCAAATGCCGCAACAATGGCAGGTATGGCATTTGCAAATGCATTCCTGGGCATATGTCACTCAATGGCTCACAAGCTTGGTGCATTCCACCACCTTCCCCACGGTGTTGCAAACGCTCTTATGATTGAAGAAGTTATCCGCTTTAATGCATCGGAGGCTCCTGCAAAAATGGGAACATTCTCACAGTATGACCATCCTCACACATTGGCTCGCTATGCAGAGGTTGCTGACTATCTTGGTGTTAAGGGTAAGTCGGATGCCGAAAAGCTGGAAGGACTCATCAAGCTCATTAATGATTTGAAGGCAAAGGTTGGAATCAAGGAAACAATCAAGGATTACGGAATTGATGAAAAGGTGTTCCTTGACAATCTTGATGTAATGGTTGAACAGGCATTTGATGACCAGTGTACAGGTGCAAACCCCAGATACCCACTTATGAGCGAAATTAAGCAGATGTATCTGAATGCATATTATGGTAAGCACTTCGAGGAAAAGGCTATGCCCGACAGCACTCAGCTTAAAAAGGGCAAAAAGGCGTAAAGCAAGGAGGAGATAAAAATGAAATTTGATAATGTTATTGCAGTCAGAAGCAACAAAACAATATATCGTGACGGAGACCGTTGTGTCAAAGTTTTTGATGAAAACTATTCAAAGGCTGACGTTCTTAACGAGGCGCTGAATCAGGCAAGAATTGAGGAAACAGGGTTGAATATCCCCAAAATTCTTGAAGTTACCATGGTTGACGGAAAGTGGGCAATTGTGGCAGAATATATTGAAGGAAAGACCTTGGCTCAGCTCATGGAGGAGAATAAGGAAAAAGTTGACGAATATATTGAACTTCTTGTTGACCTTCAGCTTGAAGTACATTCCAAAAAAGCTCCTCTTCTCAACAAACTCAAGGACAAGATGAATCGCAAAATAAGCGAAACAACTCTTGATGCAACAACACGTTATGAGCTTCACACACGTCTTGAGGGTATGCCAAAGCACACAAAGGTTTGCCATGGCGACTTTAATCCCACAAATATCGTAATTGCCGAAGACGGAACCGCCTATATCATTGACTGGGCACACGCAACACAGGGAAATGCTTCTGCCGATGTGGCAAGAACTTATCTTTTGTTCTGTCTGGACGGAGATATGGACGGTGCAAAAAAATATCTTGACTTGTTCTGCAAAAAGAGCAACACTGCAAAGCAGTATGTTCAGAAGTGGATGCCCATTGTTGCGGCTTCGCAGTCGGTCAAGGGGAATGAAAAGGAACGTGAATTCCTGCTTTCGTGGGTTGATGTTGTGGATTACGAATAAAATAAGCAAAAAAGGCGTTTCCGAAAGGAGGCGCCTTAGATTATGTACAAACTCTATTTGTCATTCTGAGGGAGCGAAGCGACTCGAAGAATCTTACGATTTTACGCAGGTTTTAGACCCTTCGACTACGCTCAGGGTGACAGCGTGATGACTTTGTCATCACTCCGAGGCGTTTTCCGAAAGGAGACGCCTTTTTTGGTCTTTTTTACCGTTTGACAAAAAATATGTCACAAAAGTACATTTACAAGAGAATAAAAAGGTGTTAAAATCAAGATATAAAATGGGTAATATGCCCGAAAGGATGGTTATTGACATGATTTCATGCACAGAGTTTATTCCGCTTTACAGCGAGTTTTTCAAGTATCTGGAGGCACGTGGCGGCGAAGATGCCGTTATGGATTACTGGATACATATTTCCGACACCAGCATCGGTGACAAAACAAACCCAAACAGCCTTGCCTCAAAATGCGAGCTTTTTGGAGGATTTGGCGGTGCAAAGGCTTATTGGGGACATACTTTGACCGAGGAAGCCTGCGATTTTATCAAGCTGTATGACTATGAAAGAAATTTTATTCTGAGCCATATGCGTCATTGCCCTTCAAAGGGAATGCTTAATGATTTTGAACACGTTGAACCCTATCACAATTACTGTGAACATTGCAATGTGATTTACAGCCGTGTTCTGAAGAATTACGGGATTGAATTTGCCAGAGACCATTCAAAGATTGACGATGCAGAATGTCGTTCTCTTCTTTTTGAAAAGGGAAATGAGCCCGATATTGACTGGAAAAATCTGACCGATGATGAAATCAGAGCAATGGCAAAGGAAGACGGAAGTGTTGAATTCATTGACCTTAAAACCGAGGACAACAAGTATCTCCACCGTGATTTCCATCTTCTTGGCGACAACGCCCTTTCATACTGTGGCGAGAAATTCGGTGATGACGGGGTTAAGGACTTCCTCACAACCTATGTAAAGAACTATTATTCACCTCAAATCAAGGACATTAATGAAAGAGGGCTTATTGCAATCAAGGAATGGATTGAAAAGGTTTATACCGTTGAAGAAGCAATTGAACTTGTTCACTTTGATTTGACAGAGGACAGCCTCACCGTGACAATTGACAAAAGCCCTGTTATTGAATATATGCACGGACTCAATCAGGAACCGGGCAAATATTACATTGAGGAAACAAGAACCCTTTACGGAGCAATTGCCGATGCCTGCAATTTTGGTTTTTCTCTTGAATATTATAATGAGGACGGCGGCACAAAGTTCAGATTTGCAAAAGCGTAAAATTTATTTATCTTGACGCTTTTCATATGAGTCAATATTTAAAGATTCTTCGCCGTTGGCTCAGAATGACACCAATGGACGTGTGGTAACTTAATGCGTCACCCTGAGCTTGCCGAAGGGTTTTTGGAAAAGATTCTTCGCCATTGGCTCAGAATGACATCAACGGACGTGTGATAACTTAATGAGTCACCCTGAGCTTGCCGAAGGGTTTTTGGAAAAGAGTCTTCGCCGTTGGCTCAGAATGACATCAACGGACGTGTGGTAACTTAATGCGTCACCCTGAGCTTGCCGAAGGGTTTTTGGAAAAGATTCTTCGCCATTGGCTCAGAATGACATCAACGGACGCGTGGTAACTTAATGCGTCACCCTGAGCTTGCGGAAGGGTTTTTGGAAAAGATTCTTCGCCGTTGGCTCA
>JAZRMZ010000128.1:0-14564 GCA_045647905.1 Clostridia bacterium | reverse complement strand
CGTCCCGAAAAAATCATTTTGCTACAGCCCATTAAAGATTATTTCAGAAACATACGAATAAGCATTCCGTTTAGTTTTTTGTAAGGTTGATAACGCATAGGGAGATCAATGAAGGTCTTTTTGTCAACAATGCTTTTTCTGTGTGAGAATGTTTCAAAACCAACTTTTCCGTGGTATGAACCCATACCGCTTTCGCCAACACCGCCAAAGCCCATGTTGGTTGTTGCAAGGTGAATAACAACATCGTTGATGCAGCCGCCTCCGAATGAGCAATGGGATGTGACCTTGCGTATCGCTTTTTTATCGGAAGAGAATATGTAAAGAGCAAGGGGTTTTGGATTGTTATTAACTGTTTCGATTACCTCGTCAATGGTTTCGAAGATCAGTATGGGCAGAACAGGACCAAAAATTTCCTCCTGCATAACAGCATCTTCACGGGTCACATTGTCCATCACGGTGGGTTCGATTTTCAATGTTTCAGCTTGTGCCTTGCCACCGTATACGGTTTTGTTTTCATCAATAAGAGAAAGAATTCTGTCAAAGTGCTTTTGGGTCACGATTTTTCCGTAATCGGGATTGGTGAGCGGAGAATCCCCAAACTGAGATTTGATTTCTGCTTTTATAAATTCAATGAGCTTGTTCTTTATGGATTTGTGACAAAGAATGTAGTCGGGGGCAACGCAGGTTTGTCCGCAGTTCAGGTATTTACCAAAGACAATGCGTTTTGCGGCGAGTTTCAGATTTGCGGAAGAATCAACTATGCAAGGACTTTTTCCGCCAAGTTCAAGTGTCACGGGCGTCAGGTTCGGTGCGGCTTTTTGCAAAACAAGACTGCCCACGGTTTTGCTTCCGGTAAAGAATATGTAATCAAATTTTTCGTCAAGAAGAAAGTTGTTTTCTTCTCTGCCTCCGGTTACAACCGCAACGTATTCGGGAGGGAAAATTTCGGTTATAATTGTTTTAATGATTTCACTTGTTGCGGGGGAATATGCACTTGGCTTTATCACGGCGGTGTTGCCTGCCGCAAGGGCGTCAACCAAAGGTCCGAGAGTCAGCAAAAGGGGATAGTTCCATGGACTCATTATAAGAACCGTGCCGTAAGGCGAAGGCTTTGTGAAACTTCTTGATGCAAATTGTGCAAGAGGTGTTTTTACCCGCTTTTCTTTTGCGAAACTTTTTATATGCTTTTCCATATGACTTATTTCGTTTATAACAAGTCCTGTTTCACACATATAACTTTCAAAAGCGGATTTGCCAAGGTCGGATTTTATTGCCCCGGAAATTTTATCTTCGTATCTGTAAAGTGCGTCTTTGAGTTTGCCTAGAGCTGTTTTTCGGAAACTAATGGGCAGAGTTTTGCCGGTTGCAAAAAATGACCTTTGCTCTTGAATTATACTTTTGATTTGTTCGTTTGTCATATTTCTTCCTCCATAATATCATAATAGAATTTTTCAAGTTCACGAGCAGTAAAAAGTTTTGGCACGGGGTACAAGGGATTTGCCTCTTTTTCGGCATAGGTTGCAAGCCGTGAAATGTCTTCGCTGCGAATTCCTTTGAGTTTTTCGGGAATATTCATTCGCCGGTTCATGTTGCGGATTTCGGAAATGAAGGCTTCTGCCGCATCTTTTGTGTGAGTATTACGGTTGGCAATTCCTGTGACAATCGCCATTTCCTTTAGTTTGTTGTGTGCTGATTTGCCGTAGGCTTCGAGTACATACGGAATGAGAATGGCATTTGCAAGACCGTGGGGTGTGTGATATTGTCCTCCCAATGTGTGGGCAACAGCGTGACAATATCCCACATAAGACTTTGAAAATGCTCTGCCTGCCATATGTGATGCCAGAAGCATATTTTTCCGTGCTTTGGTGTTTGAAGGATTTCGGTATGCTTCCTCAAGATTTTCAAAAATAAGTTTTGTAGCTTCAAGTGCATCTTTGCGTGTTGATTTAACCGTTGAACGTCCGATGTAGGCTTCAATTGCATGAACCAATGCGTCTATGCCTGTTGAGGCGACAAGATGCGCAGGAAGAGTTGCTGTTATTTCCGGGTCAAGAACTGCAACATCGGGAATAAGAGGGAAGTCGCTTATGGCGAGTTTGCGGTTGGTTTCGCTGTCGGTTATGATGGTTGTAACGGTTGTTTCGCTGCCCGTGCCGGCGGTTGTTGGGATTGCAATGAAAAACGGTGTTTTTTTGTGTATTTTCAGGATTCCTTTCATCTGAGTAACCGACATTCGGGGTCTGGCAATCCGTGCTCCAACGGCTTTTGCGCAGTCCATAGGAGACCCGCCGCCAAAACCGATGATTGCCTGACAGCTGTTTTCAACATAAAGCTGCCTTGCTTTTTCAACATTGTGTACTGTTGGGTTGGGGATTGTTTCGTCGAAAACAGCGGTGATAATGTTGCTGCTGTTCAAAGATTCTTTTAACAATGCAAAGGACGGCAATGAGCTTACTTGTTTGTCGGTTACTATAAGGATGCTGCTGTATCTTTTTTGGCAAAGCAGATTTGATATACCTTCAACCGAGTTCAGTATCTGCGGGTTGCGATATGGCAATATGGGGATTGCCAGTTTGAAAGCTGTTTGAAATATTCTGCAATAAATCTTTTTGAAAATATTCATTTGTTTTTCTCCGTTTCGTTGTGAAATTTAATTAAATTTGCCACTATTTTTTCAAATGTTGCATAAAAGGAACGGCGTTCCTCGGCATCCAGACCGTAATTGCACTTTTCGATTACGTTTGTGATTGCTTCAATAATACGGTCATATATTTCAAGTCCATTTTCTGTGATTACATATCGGATGCGGTATTTTTGTGAACCGATTGGTGTGGTGGGCGAAATATAGCCTTTTTCTTTCAGAACAGTAAGTGCCTTTGAAATTCCGCTTTTGTCTTCATTGCAAAGGTCAACAAGCTCACCTGCGTTGAGACCGTCCTTATTTCTGCCGATGAAAAAAAGACACATCACATGAGCTGCTTTTAGTCCGAATTCTTCCATTTCGTGTGCTTTGATTTTTATTATATATTTGTAAGCCAGCGAAACGTTCGAAGTAAATTTTTCAAACCTTGGTATCATAATAACAAGTCCTTTTTTGAAAATTTGTTGACGCATCAACAAATAAAATTATACAGGAAAATTGTTGAGCTGTCAACAAAAAATGGAAAAAAGTTTTGTTTTTTAAAAAGGTTTCTGGTTGACAAAAGCGGTTCTTTGGTTTAAAATATAAGAAAACAAGAAGAAAAGAGGAAATATCATGCTTAAAGGAATACCTGCAATTCTTTCGCCTGAATTGCTTAAAGTTTTATGTGAAATGGGACATAGTGATACCATTGTAATTGCTGACGGAAATTTCCCGTCTGAGACCATCGGAAAGGATGCAATTGTTATCCGTGCCGACGGTCACGGCGTGCCGGAACTTCTTGAAGCTATCCTCAAGGTGTTTCCCTTGGATACATATGTTGAAAAGCCTGTTTCAATTATGCAGGTTGTGCCCGGCGACAATGTTGAAACACCCATTTGGGATGAGTTCAAAAGTATTGTTGCAAAAGCGGACAGCAGAGGTGCTGATGCCTTTGGTCAGGTTGAACGTTTTGAGTTTTATGAAAGAGCAAAGAAGGCTTATGCTGTTATTGCCACAGGCGAAACTGCAATTTATGCCAATATAATGCTCCAAAAGGGCGTTGTGACAGAATGAAAGAAAAGATTTATACAATACCAATAAACGAGGCATTTGAACAAAAGGGCTTTTGCCCTTTTTGTTATATCAGAAAAAAACTGGAAAAGGAAGCAGTTGCATATACTCTCGGCCCTGCCATGATGGAGCCGGATTTCAGAATATATACGAATGAAAGAGGTTTTTGCCAAAAGCATATGCGTGAGCTGAACGGGCTCAGAAATGCTTTGTCGCTGGCTTTGGTTGAAGATACTCATCTTGATGTTATCGAAGGGATTTTTGAGGATGTGCTCAAGCCCGAAAAAAAGTCTGTTTTTAAAAAAGAAAAAAGCAAAAAAGCTGTTTTTGCTGAAAAGTTGAAAAGGCTGACGAATTCTTGTGCTGTTTGCGAAAAAGTTGAGAAAACCTTTTCGGATTATGTTGAAACGTTTATTTTTATGTTGAAAACAGAAAAGGATTTCCCCAAAACAGTTCTTGAATCGGAGGGGTTTTGTACCGAGCATTTTGCCGCAATTGCAGAAAAGGCTTGTGAAATCCTTTCAAATTCGGATTTTGAAAAATATTTTATTTCCATAATTGAGATGCAGAAAAAGAGAGTTAGCAAGTTTCATGAAGACATAAAGAAATTTGAAGAAAGTTTTGATTACCGTAATGCAGGCAAACCGCTTGAAGTACCAAAGGATATACTTCTGAAAACGGGATATTTGCTGAACGGAGAGTTTGAATTATAAAAAGGATGATGAAAATGAAAGCAGTTGTTGCAATTGATTCCTTGAAAGGCAGTCTTTCATCAATTGAAGCAGGAAATGCAATAAAGGAAGGAATAAAAAGAGCGTGTTCTCATGCTGAGGTAGTGGTGAGACCTCTGGCAGACGGAGGCGAAGGAACAACAGCGACCCTTGCGGCAGGTCTCGGTGGCAGAATTGAGTTGGTCTCGGTTACAGGTCCGTTGGGCAAACCTGTTGCGGCAGAATACGGCATTATTGATGAAACACGGACGGCGATAATGGAAATGGCATCGGCTGCAGGGATAACACTTGTTGATGCTGCCGAAAGAAATCCATTGAACACCACAACTTTTGGACTTGGTGAAATGATTGCCGATGCAATCAAAAAAGGCTGTCGGAATTTTGTAATCGGAATCGGTGGAAGTGCAACAAATGATGGCGGACTTGGTATGCTTTCAGCATTGGGGTTTGAATTTTTGGACAACGAAGGACTTGCTGTTGGAATATACGGCGGAAATCTTGAAAGCATTGCAGAAATAAAAACTGACAACGTTCTGCCTGAATTGAAGGAGTGCAGTTTCAGTATTGCCTGTGATGTGACAAATCCTCTGTGCGGTGAAATGGGTTGCAGTGCGGTTTACGGACCCCAGAAAGGTGCAACTCCTGAAATTGTTGAGAAAATGGACGGTTGGCTGAAATCCTATGCTGAAATTGCAAAAGGGATTTTTGATTATGCTGATTCGGAATATCCCGGCGCAGGTGCGGCAGGAGGTCTTGGATTTGCATTTATGTCGTTTCTGAACGGGAAACTTGAACCCGGAGTTGAATTGATTCTTGAAAAAACCAATCTTGAGTCATTCATAAAAGATGCAGATGTGGTTGTGACCGGCGAAGGCAGACTTGATTTTCAGACGGCTATGGGAAAAGCTCCCATTGGTGTTGCAAAGCTGGCAAAAAAACACGGGAAAAAGGTTGTTGCTTTTGCCGGTGCTGTAACACCTGATGCAACAGAGTGTAACAAAAACGGAATTGATGCTTTTTTTCCAATTCTCAGGGAAATCTGTACTTTGGAAAGGGCAATGGAAAAGGATTATGCAGCCGAGAATCTTGCGGCAACGACCGAGCAAGTTTTCAGACTGTTAAATTTGTGATGTGAGGATTTGTGAAAGGGTGGTGAAGTTGTGAAGTTTAAATTGAAAAATTTCAAAATTCAGCTGACGGTTTCAAGAATTGCGAATATTCACTATTTTGAGTTTGTGCGCAAGTATCAGACTCATGACGATTTTCATAACTTTTGTGAGCTTTTGTATGTGGATAACGGGTCGGTTATGGTGCACAGCGAGAATTATACAGGTCTTGTGTCAAATAATCAGTTGATTATTCACCGTCCCAATGAGGTTCATTCGCTTATATGTGCTGATGATGTTGCGCCCAATGTCATAATAATCGGATTTGAATGTCTTTGTGATGCCATTGCGCCTTTTGCAAACAGCCCCATAACTCTTTCGGGTGAGCATAAAAAGTTGCTTGCGGAGATTATGAAGGAGGGGATGAACGCCTATGAGCCGCCCTATGACACAATCACTCTTGATATGCAAAAAAGGCCGGATCCCATTTTTGGTTCTGACCAGATGCTGAAACTCAGAATGGAAATGTTTCTTATTACCCTTGTACGTGATTTTGATATAAGTGACAATACTTTGAAGTGGGAATCGGAGGAAGAAAACAAGGTTTCGGGCGTTCAGAAGTACATTGAAGAACATTATATGGAAAAAATCCAGCTTGAACATCTTTGCTTTCTCTTTGGAACAAACAAAACAACCCTTTGCCGCAACTTCAAGAATGTATACGGAAGAAGCGTTACGGAGTATATTAATTTGCTGAAGGAGAAGGAGGCAAAACGTCTTTTGCGTGAAAATGAGCTTTCAATTACCGAAATTTCCGAAAAGCTTGGATTCACGTCAATTCACTACTTTTGCCGTTTTTTCAAAAAGGAAACAGGCCATAGCCCAAAGGAATATATAAAGTCCATACGTTCAAAATTGAATATGTAAAATGAGGGGTGTTGCATCAGACAACACCCCCGTTTGTTTTTCAGAGATTAAACAATCTTCTTTTCAAGATATTCAAGTGACTGACGAACCATCTCGTCACCGATTTCGGTTGATGCCTCTGCGGCACTCTTGGTGAACCAGTGATTGATGTCGCCCAGTCTTTCAAGCTTCACAGCATCGGGATAGAGTGACATAAGGATTGAACACTCATATTTTCCTGCGTGGTCATAGCCCGTTGCGTTCTGAACTTCGGTACTCATTGTGGGAATAACCTTAATCCAGCTGAAGGGGTCGTCTCCGCCGCCGAGGTTTTCGTAATATGATGCATAGTTTTCACTACCCCACCAGCCGCGGCCTTGAGTTTTTTCAAGGTATCTCATTGTGGCACGTTTTGCCGCTTTCATATACGAAAGGGTCATGGGCATAAGGTTTTCCTGCTCAAACTGATGATGAATCACCACATAAATATTACGCAATCCCGCATCAAGCATATTCATAAAAATCTGGAACAGATATGCTTCAAACACATCTTCTTCGATATGAACCGTTCCGCTTGTTTCGTCGGCAACGGCATAGCTTGAAGGGCTGTAATAAATTGTGGGCGCAATCATAAGTTCTTTCTTCTCCGCAAGTTTTTTGATTAAGCCCTCTGCAATCAGAGTGTCACAGCCGTAAGAGCAATGGGGGCCGTGGTATTCAACAGTACCGCCACAGATAACTGTGGGGATTCTGTTTTCCTTCACACGATCCATTTCTCTTGGAAAACTCATATTATATTCCATAATATTTTCCCTCCTTATTCAGAATATCCAAGTGTTGTGTAGAATGCAAGATTTGCCTGAGTGTTGTCAAGTCTTCCGTATTGCAAAACAATAGGAGTGTTGCTTGAAACTTTCATAGCATACTGTGTCTCAAAAGGAACTTTAAATCCGCACATATGCTCGATATTGTTCATTCTGAAGCACTTTACTCTTTTAGCTCCAACCTCCCACACAATGCCTGTGTGTGGGTCTTTATCTGTGAAATAAACGCTTACATCAATCTTTGCATCGGTATCAGAATCGTTAACAATGATAACAGACTCATGACCTTTTGCAACGCCTTCGCCTTCCTGCGGAAGCTCACAGTCGGGAATTATCCATTCTTTTTTACCAATAGCCATTTTTTTCTCTCCAATCAGTTTGATTTTTGTAGAACTTTGGCAGGGTTTCCCCTGCCAAAGCATAACTCTGTATATTAAATTAGAAACCGAGTTCGATGATACCCTTCTTCAGGTAGTCTGTCATCTTGTGGCAACCATCTTTAGTGATAGCAGCACCGATTTCCCATCTGCAGCCAAAGCCGTCGCCCATGATGAATGTGTCAACCTGGAATGTCATATTTTCTTCCAGCTTATATGTTGAGTCTGTTTCCATCCAGGGTGGCTCAACCTCAATCATACCTGTTCCGTGGCAAGGTCCGTATACATAGCTGTCTTTGAAACCATTGTCAACATACATCTTATAGAAGTTCTTAGCAACCTCGTCAGCCATAACGCCTGCCTTAAGCTGGTCGATTGTCCAGTCGTGAGCTTCTTTACAGAATTCAACAACTCTTCTTCTTTCGCCTTCAAGCTTACCCATAGCAATGGGAAGACCGATAGCAGGTGAATAACCGTCAATCTTTGCAGAAAGGTTCAACTGAACGATGTCGTTCTTGCCGATTGTTCTGTAACCTGAACGTGAAATTGCATGGCTTGTTGACTTTTCGCTGAATACGTACATGGGAAGACCTTCGTATTCTGCGCCTTCTTCGTAAATAACCTTCTGTGCGATACCCACCATCTGGAGTTCGGTAACGCCGGGCTTTAAGTTGCGGATAACTTCGTCTGTTGCAATATCAACGATTCTGAAGCCTTCCTGAATACAAGCAAGCTCGTTAGCTGACTTAATCTTTCTCAGGTTAACCATAATATCGTTGCACTTAACGATTTCTGCTTCGGGATAGCTGTTCTTCAGACCTTCATATATGGGAAGAGTGCATTCTACATAGCTTCCGAGACCGATTTTGATTTTGTTGCCTGTAACACCGATAGCCTTGAATACATCGTTGAATGTATTAGCCTGAAGTTCGGGATAAGAGGGGTCGGCTGATTCTCTGAATTCTCTCAGACAGAATACCTTATCAATCTTACCAACGTCCTTGGCAAAGATGATACATTCGGGACCAACCATAAGTGCAGCTTCACCTGTTGCAGAAATAGCAACGCCGGCACGTTCAAAGAGGGGCCAGAAGCCACTGAAATATCTTGCGTTTGCGTAGTCTGACTCTGTTGAGCATACAACCATAACGTCCAGACCTTTTTCTGCAACCAGCTTTGCAGCTTTTGCAATTCTTTCTTTGTACTCATAATCGGGAATACAAATTCTTGACATAAAAAACATCTCCTGTCTTTTTTTATATATTTTCCGGGAAATCTTCCCTTGTTTTTGGATAAATTATATCACAAAAAACGGCTCTTGTCTTTGAACTATTTTCCCTTTTTTTTGCACAATCGTAAATTTATTTTATAAATGGTGCAAAAAAACCGTCTCCAAAAAGCAATATCATTAAGTTAATCAGCTTGTCATTCTGAACGTAGTGAAGAATCTTTGTGGCAAATAAGATTCTTCGACTTCGCCTTATGGCTACGCTCAGAATGACACTTTCGCATATATCCTTAATTTGATGATATTGCCCAAAAAAGAGTCGGTTCATTTCTAAAGTTATTTTGTAATCACAAACTTTTCATCAACAAAGTCGATTTTTATGCTGTCGCCCGATTTGATTTCGCCAAGAAGCATTTTCTCGGCAACCATATCTTCAATGTCGCTCTGGATTGCACGGCGGAGGGGTCGTGCTCCGTAGGTGGGGTCAAAGCCAACATCGGCAATACGTTCAACTGTTGCATCGGTAAATTCGGCATTGATGTTGTTTGCTGACATTCTTCCTTTCAGCGTATCAAGCATTTTTGAGGCGATTGCCTTGATGTCATCCTTGCTCAGCTGACGGAACACAATTATGTCGTCAATTCTGTTGAGAAATTCGGGGCGGAATGCACGTTTCAGCTCGCCCATAACATCAGACTTGATTTTGTTGTAGTCCTTTTCGGCATCTTGTGCGGCGGCTGAAAAACCGAGAGACTTGTTTTCGGTTATCATTCTTGCACCAAGGTTTGACGTCATGATTATGACGGTGTTGCGGAAGTCAACACGTCTGCCCTGTGAATCGGTGAGAATACCGTCTTCAAGGATTTGAAGAAGAATGTTGAATACATCGGGGTGAGCCTTTTCAATTTCGTCAAAGAGAAGCACGGAGTAGGGCTTTCTGCGAACCTTTTCGGTGAGCTGACCGCCCACGTCATAGCCCACATATCCGGGAGGTGAACCAACCAGACGTGAAACTGCGTGTTTTTCCATATATTCGGACATATCAATGCGTATGAGTGCATCTTCGTCGCCGAACATTGCTTCGGAAAGTGCCTTTGAAAGCTCGGTTTTGCCAACGCCTGTGGGGCCAAGGAAGATGAAGGAGCCGATTGGACGTTTGGGGTCTTTGAGACCGACTCTGCCGCGGCGGATTGCCTTTGAAACGGATGTTACAGCCTCGTTCTGACCAATGACACGCTTGTGAAGCTCGTCTTCAAGGCGAAGGAGTCTTTCGCTTTCGCCTTCCTCAATTGCTCTGACGGGAATTCCCGTCCAGACGGAGACAATTTCTGCAATTTCGTTGGGCGTAACTTCAACGGATTTTGAGTGGCTTTCAGTTTCCCAGTTTTCCTTGGTGGCTTTCAATTCTTCCGAAAGTGTTTTTTCTTCGTCACGGAGCTTTGCGGCTTTTTCATATTCCTGAGCTGTTATTGCCGCCTCTTTTTCCTTTCGGGTGGCCTCAATCTTGTCCTCGATTTCTTTCACATCGGGAGGTGCAGTCAGGGTTTTTATGCGTATTCTTGATGCCGCTTCGTCAATCAGGTCAATTGCCTTGTCGGGCAAAAATCTGTCGGGGATATAGCGGATTGACATTTTAACTGCCGCATCAAGGGCATCGTCGGTGATTTTAACACGGTGGTGTGCTTCGTATTTGTCACGGATTCCCTTGAGAATTTCCATACTTTCTTCATAGTTTGGTTCGTTGAGAATAATTGTCTGGAAACGACGCTCAAGAGCAGAATCCTTTTCGATGTGCTTGCGGTATTCTTCAAGGGTTGTTGCACCGATAATCTGAATCTCGCCCCTTGCAAGAGCAGGTTTGAGAATGTTTGCGGCATCAATGGCACCCTCGGCGGCGCCTGCCCCGATTATGGTGTGGATTTCGTCAATAAAGAGGATGATGTTTCCTGCTTTGTGGATTTCGTCCATAACGCTTTTCAGACGTTCCTCAAATTCGCCACGGTATTTTGCGCCTGCAACCATGGAGGAGAGGTCAAGGGTTATAACCTTTTTGTCCTTGAGAATTTCGGGAACCTGACCTTGAACAACTTTTTGTGCAAGACCCTCGGCAATGGCTGTTTTACCCACACCGGGTTCGCCAATGAGGCAGGGATTGTTCTTTGTTCTGCGGCTGAGAATCTGAATAACACGTTCAATAACCGAATCACGACCGATTATGGGATCAAGTTTCAGTTCGGAGGCAAGTGCGGTCAAATCACGTCCGAATTTATCAAGTGTGGGTGTTTTTTCGGATTTGTGCTTCTTGGGTGAATTCTTTGAGGCATCGGGTGTGGGGCCTTCATCGTTGATTTCGCCAAAGTTGTTTTCTTTCATAAGATTGATGATGTCGGTAAACAGCTTTTGGGGATTAATGTCAAGGTCGGTGAGTATACGCATTGCAAGACTTTCGGCTTCACGAAGCAGAGCGATGAGGATATGTTCTGTTCCGATGTAATTGTGGTTGAAGCGTCTTGCTTCGGAATAGCTGTGTTCAAGAACACTTTTTGTGCGTGGAGTAAAACCGATTGCCGTGCTGTTCAACGGCAGGTCAGTGCCCACAAAAAACTCAATTTTGCTGATTATTTTGCTGTCGGTAACGTTGTTTTCGGCAAGGACTTTTGCCGCAACGCCGCCGCCTTCACGGACAAGACCCAAAAGAATATGTTCGGTGCCGATGTAGTTGTGCCCCATTTCGGCGGCAGATTGCCCTGCAAGGTTTATGGCGTGCTTTGCACGCTCGGTTAGTTTTTGTTCAAACATAATTTATCATTCCTTTCTGAAAATGAGTTTTTCGCCAATGAGCTCGGCACGCTTCAAATCACGTTCCAGAGCTGTTGTTAGATTGTGATTTTTGGTTATGGTTGCCGGAAGAACATTATAAAAAACTTCGCTCAGGGTTTCAAGGTCAATATTCTTTATTATTCCCAGATTTATGCCCCATCTTACATCTGAAATAAGATTTACAGTTTCGCCTGAGGTGAGGATTCGTGCGTTTGTGAGAATTCCGTATGAACGCATTATTTTGTCCTCAAAGGTAAATTTGTCACGTGAGTACAGATTCTGACCAAGTGAACGTTCCTTTTCGATGATGTCGGTTATAACCTGTGTTAACTTGTCGATGGTATCTTCCTCGGAAACACCAAGGGTAATCTGATTTGAAATCTGATAAATATCACCAAATGCCTTGCTGCCTTCGCCGTAAAAGCCTCTGACGGTGATTCCCAGCTTTGACAATGAGCGGATAATGCTTTCCATTTTTCCAAGCTTTGTAAGTGCAGGAAGATGCACCATTACTGATGCTCTCATACCTGTTCCAACATTGGTGGGGCAGGCGGTGAGATAGCCAAAGTCTTTGTGATAGCCGTAATCAATGGCGTTTTCAAGTTGGTCGTCAAGACGGTTGGCGTTTGTGAGACAAAGCTCAAGGTTGAGTCCCGGTGCCATTGCCTGAATGCGGATATGGTCTTCTTCGTTGAGCATAATACACTCTGAACAGTCGCTGTTTGTAAGGATTCCGCATTGGCGTTTGTTTTCAATCATTTCGGGGCTCACAAGATGACTTTCCGAAAGGGAAAGAATCTCGGTTTTTGTCATTGATGAAAAGTCGATATATGTCATTTCGGGCATTGCGGATTTGCAACGACTAATTACTTCGGATTCATGTTCCTTGTTCATTCTTGGAACAAAGGGTATGTCTGCAATATTCCGTGCGAGCCGTATTCTGGATGAAAGCACCACGTCGCCCGACGGGCCAAATTTTGTATACCACATAGAATTTTCCACCTTTCTCATTGCTGTTCACGCAAGTCACGGATTTTGTCACGGAGAAGTGCAGCGTCTTCAAAATTCTGTTCTGCAACAGCTTTGTTAAGCTGTGCTTGAAGTTTTTCGATTTCGTCTGCTTTTTTCAGGTCTTTGCCTGTTCTTGAAGGGATTTTTCCGTTGTGCTGACAGCTTCCGTGAATTTGTTTCAGGGGACGGAGGAGGAAGTCGGAAAAAATGTTGTAGCAATTGCTGCAACCAGGCTTTCCGCTTCGGAGAAATTCTGAAGTCGTTGCTCCGCAAATGTCACATATTTTGGGGGTTGAAAGGGTTTGTGCTTTGGATTTTGCAAACTGAGGACTATTCCAGAATCCGTTGAACATATTTTCAAATTCCTTGTCAAAGCTCTTGGCTGCAAAACCCCAGAAATCCTGATTTTCGTTGGCACATTCACGGCAAAGATACATTTCTGTTTTGACTCCGTTTATTAACTGTGTGATGTGTGTGTTTGCTTCTCTTGCATTACATTTTTGACATAGCATATTGAGTTTCTCCTTTCTAAACCAAGTTTACCAATATATTTTTGAGCATTTTTGCCCGAATTATGTCTCTTTCGGGACGTTGGATAATCAATGAGCTGTCGCTCAGTGCTGCCATAATGATTTTTGATTCCTTTTGGGTCACAAGTCCTGCGGCAAACAGTTCTTTTATCACAGATGTTGCGCTTGATGCCGTGATGGTGTTGCCGATTGCGCCGATTATGTGAAGAATGAAGTTTTCGTTTTCGGGGGCTGTTCGGGTTATTCGGATATATCCGCCGCCGCCACGCCTGCTTTCAACGCTGTAACCTCTTTCGGGTGAGAAACGTGTTGAAATAACGTAATTGATTTGTGAGGGAACACAGTTGAAGCGTGTTGCAAGCTCGTTTCGCTGAAGCTCAATCTCGCGGTTTTCGGCAAGCATTTCTTTTATGAATTCTTCTATTATATTACTGAGTTTCAATTTTATTCACCTCATTTTTTTGACTTTGACTTTCTTTGACCTTGGCTTTATTATAACATAACATTTTTCTTTGTCAATAGGTTTGGTCAAAAAAGGTCAGATTTTTTCATCTATATCATTAAGTTGAGGATATTAGCCAAAATGTCATTCTGAGCGAAGCTGTAGGCGAAGTCGAAGAATCTATGTTACCGTAAAGATTCTTCACTGCGTTCAGAATGACAAACTATTTAACTTAATGTTTTTTCAATTTCCTTGTATAATAAAATTGTTGCTTTTCTTGACTTTGTAAATTAAATATGTTATGATAAATATGTAAAAAAATGATTTTTATATTGGGTAAATATTTTTGAAGGGCGGATAATATAATGCAGGAAGAAAAAAGAAAGGCGCTGGAAAGCGTCTTTGGTCAGATAGAAAAACAGTACGGTGCCGGTGCGGTTATGCGTCTTGGCGAAAAAACAAGCGTTGAGGTTGAGGCTATTCCCACAGGCTCTATGTCGCTGGACGTTGCCCTTGGAATCGGCGGTGTTCCAAGAGGAAGAATTGTTGAAATTTACGGTCCTGAATCATCGGGTAAAACAACGGTTGCTTTACACATTGTTGCCGAGGCTCAGAAGCTCGGCGGTGAAGCGGCTTTCATTGATGCGGAACACGCACTTGACCCTGTGTATGCCGAAAAACTGGGTGTTCGCATAGATGACCTTATTGTTTCACAGCCCGATACCGGTGAACAGGCACTTGAAATCACCGAACAGCTTGTTCGTTCGGGTGCAATTGATGTTATTGTTATTGACTCGGTTGCGGCACTTGTTCCCAAGCAGGAAATCGAGGGTCTTATGGGTGATTCTCATGTGGGCTTGCAGGCACGTCTGATGTCTCAGGCTCTCAGAAAGCT